>CAZXJU010000162.1:0-5067 GCA_964641035.1 uncultured Halobacteriales archaeon
CAGGTCAAGACGGAGGCGGGCCGGATGCTCGTCTGGAAGGCTTGAGGTCCATGGGTCTCGGGTCGCCCAAGAGCGGCCCGCGTTTGAAAAGGCGTGGGGTCGCCGCCCCCGTCTTCCTCGAAGGCTAATTAAGGACGCGGCGCGCCATAGGGACCCGATGAGCGCGGACGCAGAGCACCTTTTGGAGGCACTGCAGCGTTTCTTCCTGCTCAGTTACCGCGAAGAGGCCCAACGCCGCCTGCCGGCGGGCTGGACGCGCTTGCCCCTCGCCGTCTCTTCGCATGTCGACGTCGTGGCCGTCAACGGAGGCGATCGTGCCCACTTCATGTTTGCTCGGTCGCCGCGTGAAGGGCACGGCGGACGCATGCACGACGTGACGATGGCGGGCCAGGACGTCGACGCGGACCGGGAGAAAGCGTTCGTCGCGCGCCAGTTCCCCAAACGCCGGCACGTCGTACACTTCGTCGTCCGGCCGCCGTTCGACGAACGGTTCGAACGGGTCGGCCGGATGGCCCGAGAATCCGCGGCCGACCACGTCGAACACCTCGGAGTCCTCTCCTAGGAACCCCACTTTCACTCACCCCCCCAAAGCTTGGTAATACCCGAGACACGTCTCTATCGTTTTGCCCGATGCGGAACGACATGGAAGCGCTTCTCGCGGAAGCGCAGGAGGCCTTGACGGCGTGCGACGGATGCCCGGAGCGGGCTCGTTGCGTGTTCGCCACCGCCCACTACGAGCCAGGCCGGTGCCTCCACGAATACAAGCTACTCCATGCGTTCCTCTGGTCCCGCCGGCCGGGACGAGGGAGGCTCGACGCGGCCGTATACGGACGGCTGGCTGAGGAGGCGCGCCAATACGCAGGCTTCCTACGACGCACCCGTCCGTTCGACGCGGCCCACGTCTCGAACCCTCCACCGGTGGGCCCCGACGTACCGTTCCAGGAGGGAGCCGCCCAGTCGACGCTGTCGGCGTTCGCGATCCCTGGATGACACTGAACCTGCCTGGAGCAGATCGGACAATTTTCCGACGTGCATTCCCCCAAACGCCCTGCTCCAGGTCTCTTCTCCCCTTCAAGCGCTAGGCGCGTCGAGCATCTTATCCAACCGGCGCCGCAGCCGTTGGCGTTCGCCCCGCCGGCGCAACCACGCATGCGTGGCCAGACCACCCAGGACCACGACGACCGCCAAGAGGACCACGAAGAACCAGAAGTCGACGTCCATCCAGAACTCGCCGCCGGCGCCCTGTGCGGCGCCCTCCTCCTCCATGATGGGTTCCGACGGCGCCGAATCGCCCTGCTGGCTCGTCTGGTTCGTGTCGTCGGCCGTCCGTTGATCCTCGGGTGCACTGGGGGCGGCGCTCTCATCGCTCGTCGTGGCGCCGAGGCCGCCCCACCATTCGAAGGCACGGCCGAGCGCGAACACGGCGCCGCCCATCCCGAGCGCCGCCGTCGAAAGCAGCAGGAAGATCTGCGCGTTCTCCGGATGAAGGATGTTCTTGCCTTTCCACGTCAGGCGGTAGTAGATCCATTTCCGGCCCTCATCCTCCTTCTTGACGAGGTCGGCCGCCGTCAACTGTTTCAGATGCTCGAAGACCGTCGCCTTGTTGAGGTCCAGGACGCGGCCGAGCTCCGTGACCGTCAGGCGGCGGACGTCGAGCGCCTTCAGGATGTCCAACCGGGTGTCGCTGGCCAACGCCTTGAACGCGTCTGAATCCAGCACGACCTTCGCCATGGTGCCCAAGAAAGGATGCCGCGTGACCGCTTATAAAGAGTATCTTGTCGTTTGGCGTGACCCAACGGCGTCACGGCGTCACGGTGAACCCCTGGAAGAGGACGCTGCCCAACCGGAAGCCGACGCCGGCGTCTACCCGTCGGACATCGTCGCCCAGGCGGATTCCCTTCTTCAGGCTTTCATGGAGGTTGCCGCTGATCGAGACCGGCGCCAACGCCTCGCCGACGCTCCCGTTCTCGATGCGGAACAAAAGGCTCGACGTGACGCCGAAGTCGCCGCTGACCGTGTTCGCCGTGTGCACGCCCATCAGGTCGTGCACGAGGATTCCGTCGTCGATCGAGCCGACCAGGTCGTCGAACGGCGACTCGGGCGCCTGGACACGCACCTGCCGCGCCGACACGATCGGTGGCGCCTTGAACGACCGGCCGTCCAGGCCGCCGGCGCGTACCGCCGACGCGGTCGTCGCCCCGTCGTACTCCGCCGCCGTCGCCTGGTCGTACAAGAACCGGCGCAGCACGCCGTCCTCGATCAGGGGCACCGGGCGGGAGGGCACTCCCTCTTCGTCGGTCGGGCAGGACCCGAGTCCGCCCTTGATCGTCGCGTCCTCGACTAGGCCGAAGTCGTCGGCCGCGACCTTTTTGCCCTTCTTGCCCGAGTAGTAGGATTCCTGGCGGTGCACGGCCCGCCCGCTGAGGCTGGACAACGTGATCGTCGCCAAGAGCTCCGCGGCCGCCTCCGGTCGGATCACCACGTCGCGTACCTTGGCACCGGACAAGTCGACGGGGGCGCCCGTGGCGACCGCCAACTCGGCCGCCTTCCGACCGATCTCCGGCACGTCGACGTCGCGGCGCGTCGAACTGTCGTGCGCCCATCCGGTGCTTACGTGGTCGTCGTCCCGTACCACGTAGCACGCAGCGCTCAGGCCCGTCTGGCGGTGCGAGACGGCCACGCCCGCGCTGTTGGCGACCGCCCAATGCGTGGTGCCCGAGCTGACGCCTCCTCCCGTCGCGTCCAAGTGGTCGCCGGCGTCCGCCACGACGTCGATGATCGTCCCGGCCGCGTCGACGACCTCGTCGGCCTCCATCGCGTCGAGTTTCGCGTCCCACAGTCCGGGGACCCGGGCCGCCTTGGCCGGCTCGGGGAACGCGAACGGGATCTTCTTCGACAGTTTCGATGCCTGGATCGCCGCGTCGACCGCCGTGCCCGCTTCCTCCTCGTCGGTCACGTATGAGAACCCGAGCCGCCCCTTCACCAACACGCGCACGGCGATGCCGTAGCTCTCGTGCGCTTGAGCCAGGTCGGCCGCGTTCTTCTCGATTGTCGCGCCGATCTCGTGGTCCAATACGGCGAACGCCTCCGCCGTCGAGACGTCCTTGCGGGCCATCGCCGACTCCACGACCCGCTCCGCCGTGGCCAACAGCTCCGAACGCCGTGTCACGCGGACCCCCCCACGATCGAATCCTGGATGCGCAGATGCGGTCCGCCGTCTCCGACTGGGACCCATTGGCCTTTGCCGCAATACCCGGGGTCGCCCCAGGCGAACTCCCGGCTCGCCCCGTCGATGTTCCGAAGCGTCTCCAAGGTGAACCCGGTCAGGGACACATCACGCAACGGTTCCTCCACCTGCCCGTCGCGGATGCGGTATGCCTCCTGCGCGCTGAATTGGAACGAGCCCTTGGCCGTGTCGACCTGGCCGCCGCGGCTGCCGACGGCATAGACCCCGTCCTTGACGTCCTCGACCAGTTCTTCGAACGACAGGTCGCCCGGCTCCATGAACGTGTTCGTCATCCGCACCAAAGGCCGTGCGGCGTACGATTCAGCCCGTGCCGACCCTGTCGAGGGGGTACCGAGCCGGAACCCGCTGACCCGGTCCGTCAAGAACCCGCGTAGCACCCCGTCTTCGACCAGCAGCCGCCGTCGGCTGGGCAGACCGTGGTCGTCATAGGCGAACGACCCGAAGCCGCCCTCGACCGTCGAATCGTCCGCGATCGAGACCAACGGGGACCCGATGGATTCCCCCATCTTGTCGGCCAGGCATGATTCGCCGGCGGCCACCAGGTCCCCCTCCGAGGCGTGGCCGACCGCCTCGTGCGTGAACACCCCCGTCAGCTCCGGATCCGTGACCACCGTCATGCGGCCGCTTGGTGCCGCCGGCGCGCGCAGCATGCCGACGGTGACCGCGGCCGCCTCGCGAGCCTTCTTCCGGTAGTCGACGTCGGAGAAGAGTTCGAAGCCCTGCGTCGCACCCAGCCGGACGCGCCGGCTCGTGATCCGACCCTCCGCCTTGGCGATGAAGTGGACCTGAGCCACGGTACGCGTCAACTCCGTCTCCACGTGCGCCCCGTCGCTGGAATAGAAGGTCTGCCGCACGGTCCGGTCGCCGTACGTCCCGGTCGTCGAGCGGACCTCCGAGAACTCCTTGACCGCGTCGTGCATTCCCCGCACGACCTCCTGCTTCTCGTCGATCCCGACGTCGGCCGGCGCGATGCGCGGCGCCCACACGACGCGATCCTCGTGTGGCTCCGCCTCCGCCATCCCGGACTCTTGGCGCGCCCGGCGCCCGGCGGCGCGGCCCATTCGGACCGCCTGCCGGATGCCGTGCTCCAGCGACCCGTCGTCCGGACGGTTCGTCGAGAAGAACCCCCAGCCGCCGTCGACCAATACGCTCAGACCGACCCCGGCCTCCTGCCCGGTCAGGGACCGTTCGATCTTGCCGTTTCGCGCCTCGATCGAGTGGACCCGGCTCGTCTGGTGACGCGCATCGGCATATCGGGCACCGGCCGCTATGGCCTCATCCACCCATCGCCGCAACACGGTCCCGCCAACGGATTAACCCGCACCCGGTTCAAAACCTTGTTCCGATTGGCCCACGACCTCAAGGCGCGTCCCGTCGACCCCGTCGGCGACCACGTGAACCACGTGCTCCAACCGCTCTTGGACCTCCTCGTGGTGCGTGATGACCAGCACCTGCCGGAACGCGCCGCGAAGCCCACGCAATGCCGACAAGACGTGGAACCGCCGTTCCCGGTCTTGACTCCCAAACACCTCGTCAAGGGCGATGAAACCCAACCGGTCCCGACCACGCACCTGGGCCACCAACTCGTTGATCGCCAGACGCAACGCGAGGTTCACCACGTCCGTCTCCCCGCCGCTGAAACGCTCCAACGGGTGCGGCTCCCCCTCGTCGTAGACGAAGACATCGTAGTCTTCGTCCAGTTCGATCGCGGTGTACCGCCGGTCGGTCATCGTCGCCAGCAGGTCGGAGGCGGTGCGGGCCAACGCCGGCCGGATCCGGCTGATCAAGTGCTTCTTGAACTCCTGGAGGAACCCCTTCTC
>CAZXJU010000163.1:0-5064 GCA_964641035.1 uncultured Halobacteriales archaeon
GGACCGCCGACGCCGTCAACCCAGCGCTTGAGGCGCCCTTGCCGCTCGTGTACACGGCTCGGGGAGAGAGTTTGGAGAGGTAACGCAGCAGCTGGCTCTTCGCCAAACCCGGGTCTCCGACCAGCAGCAGGTGGATGTCGCCGCGCAGTCGCGTGCCGTCCTGGTACTCCTTGGCGACGCCGCTGAAGAGCGAGAGGATCATGGCGTCTTTGATGTCCTCCATGCCTAGGATCTCGGGCGCGAACGAATCCCGCAGGACCGTGTAGATGTCGTCGCGACTGGCGAGTTCCTGGATCTTCTCCTCGTCCTCGGGCAGGATCTCGACCTCTTCGAAGTCGAGTTGTTGGACCTCGATGGTGTTGCAGTCCATGACCTTCATGAACTCGGCCAGCTTCAGGCTGCCCTGGCGCCGTTGTTGGGCGCGGAAGACGCCGTTGAGCACGATCCGGTCGCCCGGCGCGATGTGGCCGACCAGGTCGTCCTCGAGGTAGACCGTCAGGCGTTCGGGTTGCGACCCGCCGCGCAACCCCTCGGGGTTCTCTTGGATCTCCACTTTCTGGGAATCGATGAACCGGGACTCCTCGGTCAACAGCTTGAACGAACTGGCCTGGCCGCATCCACCCTGCTCCTCCGGGCAGACCTCGGGCTCCGCGAGGACGTTCTCCTCTTGCGGTACGCGGAAGACGGCGCCGCAGCGGCGGCAGAGGAACGAGGCGTCGGTCAGCTTCGGGCGGACCTCCACGACCTTCTTGATGATGCCGTCGACGGCGACGAACTTGCCCAGATGCTCGGCCCGGAGCTTCCGGATCAGGATGTGGTTGATCTTCGGGAGGTTCTTGACGCGCACGTGCAGGTGCGGCCGCGGCTCCACTGGCACCTCGATGAGTTTGATCGCGTCCTCGGCCGCCGTCAGGCTCAACAACGGATGGTCGAGCAGGTTCTCCGCCAACGACGGGTCGCGCAGGTCGATGTGCTGGTAGTCGATGACCAGCGACTTCGTGTCGGGATAATTGAGCGCGGCCTCTTCGATCTGCTCCTTGTAGTAGTCGTTGAGGAACGTCTCCCACGCCGCTTGAAGCGTCTGTGTGCTGATCGCCATCGTCATCCCACCCCAGGAGTGCAAGCCGCGGTAGACGCCGTCCGCATATACCGGCTCGGGTCCACACGCGCATGCGAAGTGTTTCGGTTCCAACCGGGCTCCTCTCGAAGCGTCGTGCGCCGACGCCGCACGGTCGCGCGGCGGCTGCTACCGGAGGGATGCACGCCCCCCTTCCCTTCCCATGGAGCGGTCGGTCGGTCGGCCATCGCGAGCAAGACCCGATTACGCACGCCCGACTATACCCTGGTTTTGGGGGGGTGACTGAAAGTGGGGTCGGCGACCACGCGGTTTTCAAGGCGGTGCGTCATGGCCGGGCCGATGCCCGACGCCAAGCCGACGCACCCGGTGCTGCTCGTCATCCTAGACGGGTGGGGCCTGGGCGACGGCGGCGCACACGACGCGATTGCCAAGGCCGACGTCCGGAGCTTGGCGGCGTTGCGGAGGGAGCACGCGTACACGACGCTGGGTGCGGCCGGTGGGCACGTGGGTCTTCCCGATGGGCAGATGGGCAACTCCGAGGTCGGCCACCTGAACCTGGGCGCCGGCCGCCTCGTCTTCCAGGAGATCGTCCGCATCAACCGGGCGGTCGAAGACGGCAGCTTCTACGAGAACGACGTGCTGGTCGACGCGATGGAACGGGCCCGCGACGGCCGCCTGCACCTGGTCGGCCTGTTGGGCCCCGGCGGCGTGCACAGCCACCAAGACCACCTGGTGGCGCTCGTCGAGCTCGCCAAGCGGCAAGGGGTCCAAGAGGTCGTGATCCACCACATCCTCGACGGCCGGGACACGCCGCCTCGCAGCGCCCTGGACTTCGCCCACGGCCTCACGCCGCGCCTGGACGAAAAGGGCGTCGGCCGCGTGGTGAGCGTGGCCGGCCGTTATTGGACGATGGACCGGGACACGCGATGGGAACGCACCCGGCGTGGGTTCGAGCTCATGACCGCCGGCAAAGGCCATCGGGCCGCCTCGGTCGCGGAGGCGATCGAGCAGGCGTACGCGCGCGGCGAGGATGACGAGTTCGTCGAACCGACCGTCGTCGGCGACCCGGTCGTGATCGAGGACGGCGACGTCGTCCTCTGCTACAACTTCCGTCCCGACCGGATGCGGCAGATCGTGCGGATGCTCGCCGACCCCGACTTCGACGAGGTGGCCATCGACCGGGTCGACGCCGACGTCGTCACGATGACGATGTACGACCAGGCGTTCGCTGACCTGGACGTGGAGGTGGCGTTCGAACCGGTGCATCCGGAGCGTACGTGGGGCGCCTACTACGGCGAGCTCGAGCTGCGGCAGTTGCGGATCGCGGAGACCGAGAAGTATGCGCACGTGACGTACTTCTTCAACGGCGGCGTGGAAGACCCGGCG
This sequence comes from uncultured Halobacteriales archaeon, assembly GCA_964641035.1. Taxonomy (GTDB): domain Archaea; phylum Thermoplasmatota; class E2; order JACPAO01; family JACPAO01; genus CAZXJU01. The sequence goes on from CAZXJU010000163.1 coordinate 2,465, forward strand.
CCGGGCGAGGACCGCAAGCTCGTACCCAGCCCCCAGGAGGTCGCGACGTACGACGAGAAGCCGACGATGAGCGCGCCCGCGATCGCCGACGCCCTTCTGGAGCGCTTGGGCGACGGGTACGACCTCATCGTCGTGAACTTCGCCAACGCGGACATGGTCGGCCACACCGGCCGGATGGAGGCGACGGTCGCCGCGTGCCACGCCATCGACGAGGCGTTGTCGCGCATCGTGCCGGCCGCCCTCGACAATGGGTTCGTTGTGGCGGTGACCGCCGACCACGGCAACGCGGAGAAGATGGTCGACGACGACGGTCGTCCGCAGACGGCGCACACGACGTCCGACGTGCCGTTCTACGTGGCGATGCCGGACGGCGGGCCCGTCGAGCTGGCGAAGGGCGGAGCATTGTGCGATGTGGCGCCGACGCTTTTGGAGATTGTCGGGATCGAGAAGCCGCAGGAGATGACGGCGCGGAGCCTGTGGGTCCGCAAGACGTCGCCGGCGCCCGGCGCGACGTCCGAAGAATCCACGTAGGCGCGGCGCGAACGGCTATTCGCTACTGACGGCCGCCAGGTCGGGTTCCAACCCCTCGCTGGCACGTTCCAGGATCGTCGGGATCGGCGGACCGTCCCATTCCGGGTTCTCCCAGATGAGGATGGCCGCCGCATTGGCGCTTTTGGGGTCTCGGATGTAGTCTTCGACGACGCCGACGACCTTGCAGCCACTCTTGATCTGCGGCGTCAGCGTCCGGTCGCTCATCTCGCCGGCGACGATCTTCGTGACGTACTCCGCCGGCGTGAGGCCCTCCGGCTTCCCCTTGTTTACGTAGCCGGGGATGCGGCCCATCGCGCAGAAGGCGCGCAGGCCCTCCTCGCGGATGTAGTCGAAGCGGGCCTCGTACAGCTTCTTGCCGACGCCGCGGCGCCGGTGGTCAGGATGGACCATGATCTCGAAGCCGTAAAGGACGTCGCCGCTGGGGTCGTGCGTGGCCTCGAGCATTCCGTTGTCAGTGATCTGCTTCCACGTGTGTTGGCTCGTGGCCGTCTCGTACGAGACGCGCAGGTTCGCGCACAGTCCAATCACCTCGCCGCCGCGTTCGGCGACCCATTGGCCTTCCGGGAAGGTGTCCAAGTGGCTCTCCCAGTGCTTCGGCTTCCATTGCAGCAGTTTTGAGAGCTTCGGGTAGGAGATGCGCTGAAGCTCGTCCAGTGCGGGAATGTCGGCCCGGCGCGTATGGCGGATCACGATCGGCGGGCGCGTGCCGCCGTTGCCGGACCCGTCCTGTTGGCTTTCGCTCATCGATGAGTCTCCGGAGTCGCCGGCCGAAACCAGGTTGGTCTTGCCGGCGCCCATATACTACCCGACGCCAGGAGATATAAGACCTTCGGCGAAGGCCAATCAAGCGGTGGCGGCGGGCGGCGCCTCTGTGACGAGCCGCACCGTCTCGCGCATGAAGGCGGGCAGGTCGCCCGGGTGTCGGCTTGTGACCAGGTTCCCGTCGACGACGACCTCCTCGTCCACGTAGTCGCCACCGGCGTTCTTGACGTCCGTCTTCACGCTGGTGTAACAGGTCAGTTTGCGGTCCGTGAGGACGTCTGCCTCGATTAACAGCTGCGGTCCGTGGCAGACGGCGGCCACCGGTTTCTCCTGGTCGAACGCCTCCTTTGCGAGGCGGACCATGGCCGCGTGCCGCCGCATCTTGTCGGGGGCGCGCCCGCCGGGAACCACGAGCAGGTCGAAATCGCCCATCGAGACGTCGTCGGCGGCCGCGTCCGCCCTGACCGGCACGCCGTGCTTGCCGCGGTAGGTCGCCCCGGCCTTCGGGCCGACGACCGTCACGGCGACGCCGGCCTCCTGGAGCCGGTAATACGGGTACAGGAACTCGCTATCTTCGAAGCCGTCCTCGATGAGTTCGATTGCAGTTGGGGCCATTCGGCCGCGTGAACGCCGCGTGCGGGGATAGCGTTTTCGTGGCAGGTTGTGGACTTGCCGGGCCTTCCGTGCCGTCCCGGGGATCGAGCCGCCGTAGACTCGCAGGCGCCTGCACACGTACGTAAGTTATGCGTCGGGCAGGCCGCTGTAGTCCGCGGGAGCCTCTGCACCGTAGAAGACGGAGGTGTAGAGGTCGACGCGTTGGCTGTACGCGACGCCCAGCTGGCCGGCGAACGCCGGGTCGCCCGGGAGGAAGATGATGTTGTCGATGGTGCTCGCCTCGGGCGCCTCCTCGCCGTTGACGCCTTCGAATGGGCCGTCCAAGCGTAACGTGACGGGGCTCTCCCCTTGTGCGCTCCCGTAGCAATAGTCGCACGTCCACACGCCGTTGCGGACACCGCCTTGCCACAGGTCGATGCCGAGGACGCTCGCCGAGAGCGCCGACGTTTGCTCCCACGTCATCTCGGAGACGATCGTCTTCACCCCAGGAAACGCTTCGAACGGGACGATGACGCTTCCAGGTGAATCGGGACACGCGAAGTTCCCGTACGTCAACCGGACGCCGGCCGTGTAGGTTCGCAGGCAGACGAAGCCCACCAGCGGCAAGTAGTCGTGGTAGGGTTCCTCGATCGTCTGGATTTCGAGCTTGAACGCGACCTCGACCGGGGCGC
>CAZXJU010000164.1:0-5056 GCA_964641035.1 uncultured Halobacteriales archaeon
TCCGGGTCGATGTAGTACATGTCGCCGCCGTCGTGGATGCAGTTGACCGGGCATACCTCGACGCAGTCCGCGCTCTTGGTTCCGATGCAGGGTTCGACGATGACGTGCGTCATGATTCCGACCGTCCCGACGTAGTCTCGAGTTCGATTTAAGGGTTCGCATATCGGCTTGAGTCTTTAGGCCGGCCTAAAGAGGAAGTCGTATCAACGGTTCCGGAAACGAGGGTCGCGTTTTTCGAAGAACGCGGCCAGTCCCTCAGACAGCGTCGGGCGGGCTGCGGAGGCCGCGTTCCGTTGCCGCTCGTCGGCCAGCTGGGTCGTCAGGTCTTGGGCCAACGTACGGTTCAAAAGCGCCTTCGTCTCGGCGAACGACTCCGTCGGCAGGTCCGCCAGGCGTCGGGCGCGTGCGACCGCCCGCGTGTGGGCGTGGTCGGCCTCGACGACCTCGTCAAGGAGCCCCCAATGGTGCGCGTCGTCGGCGCCCACCGGCACGTCGGCCATCACGATCCGGTTGGCGATCCCCCACCCGGCGATGCGGGGCAGGAAGAACGTCAGGCCGCCGTCGGGGACGATGCCGAGGGTCGCGTACGCCGGCTTGAATGAGGCGTTCGGGCTGCCCACGCGCCAGTCGCAGGAGAGTGCCAGGCCGAACCCGCCGCCGGCGACGGCCCCATGCACGGCTGCGACGACCGGTTTCGGGCAGCCGCGGATCGCCTCGATGAGCGGGTGGAGATGCTCTGTCAGCGCCAGGAACAGGTCCTCGGCGCCACCGGTCGATTCGACAGCGTCCCGCATGGCTTTCACGTCGCCGCCGGCGCAGAACGCCTTGCCGGCGCCTGCGAGGACGATGCCGTCGACCGTGTCGTCGGAGGCCGCTTCGTCGAACCGCTCGCGCAACGCGTTGATGAGGGGGACGTTGAAGGCGTTGTACCGGTCGGGCCGGTTCAGTCTCAGTGTACGGATCCCGTCGTCGTCTTCGGTCTGTACCAGCGGCTCGTCGGCCATCGGCGGTCGGAACCGGCCGCTGGCCTTTACGGTTTGCTCGACGGGAAGCCGCCGGGGCAACGTTTAGAACCGAATGCGGGGATAATGCACGGAAGGGCGCGCACGCCGCGTCCGCCGGATGCACCGCACGATGCCCGAACTCCAGACCCCGAACGCCGTCACGTCGGAGGCGCCCGTCGTCAAGCTTCTGGCCTACACCGATCGCCCCTTCGACCTGGCCGTCGCCTCGGCGCGCACATGCTACCAGCCGAACCTCATCTTCGCCAAGGACATCACCGAAGGGGCCCGGGAACGCGTCGGCAAGCTGATCTACGACGCGGGCCACCACACGCCGTTCCAGCACCCGACGTTCGTGTTCGGCCTGGAGAACATCAGTCGGCAGTTCACGTGGAGTTTCCTCCATTCGCACCCGTTCTACAATTCGGAGCAGTCGAGCCAGCGGTACGTGCTGCTGAAGGAAGCCAACGTCGTCCGGCCGCCGTTGGAGGGCCGTGCGAAGAGGCTCTTCGACGAGTCGGTGCTGGCCGCATGGCGCGCGTACAACGAGCTGACGGACATCCTCTACCCGGACTTGGAGCGGTTGATGCTGAACCTCGGCCGGATCAAGGGCCAGTCCGAGAAGAAGGCGAAGTCCGAGGCGCAGAAGAAGGCGATCGAGACGGCCCGGTACGTCGTGCCGGTCGCTGGGTGCACGACGATGTACCATACGATCAGCGCGATCGAGCTGCACCGGTACGTCCGCATGCAGAACACGGGCGATGCGCAGCACGAGACCCGGCAGGTCGTCGAACAGATGGTCGCCGAGGTGCAGAAGGTCGACCCGGAGTTCATGACGCGTGTGGGCGACCCGCCGCTTTCCGCGGACCAGACGCTGGAAGGGCATGCGCCGCCGGATTCGGATCCGGACGAGGCGGCCGCCGCTTTCGACGAGCAGTTGGCGGGTCGCACGTCGCGGCTCGTGCGGTGGACCGATGACGCGGAATCCCTGGTGGCCGATGCCGTCCGAGAGGTGTTGGGTGCGTCGCGGGCCCGCATGTCCGACGACGAGGCGCTCGACCTGGTTGCCGACCCGGGCACCAACCCGTACCTCTTGGACCCGCTCAACGTGTACATGCATTCGCCGGTGATGCGGGCTTTCAACCATCCGACGTACACGTTCAAGAAGAAGCTCAGCCACACGGGCGACAGTCAGGACCAGCGGCATCGGACGGTGCCGGGGTCGCGGCCGTTGTTGACGCGGACGCACACCACGAAGCCGGACTACCACATGCCGGATTTGGTGCAGCGGAACGTGGAGGCGCGCGGCGTCTACGAGGACATCATGGACCGGTTGTGGACCGCGAAGAACGAGCTCATCCACCTCGGGGCGGGCGACGAGTTCGCCTGCTACATCCTCCCCAACGCCGTCAACGTCCGGTTCACGACGACGGGCAACCTGATGAACCTCGTGCACAAGTGGCGGCTGCGCACCTGTTTCAACGCCCAGAAGGAGATCTACGACGCGTCGATGGACGAGTTGCTGCAGGTCCGCGAACGGCATCCCCGCCTCGTGCGGCACCTGGGGCCGCCGTGCGTGGTCCGTGACGGACACGTCGAGGAGGACCCGAAGATCGGGCCGTGCAGCGAGGGAGAGCACTGGTGCGGGATTGACGTGTGGAAGAACTTCCCCGCCGTCAAGAGGCCCTTCTGACCGTCGGCTCGACCCACGTCCCATTATTATTAAATCTGCGGACGTGCCGCACAGGATCATACATCATGGCCGACGAGCCGACACACACGGAACCGCGGCCGGCCCGTCCGGGCTTCGCGTCCACCTTCGACCCGAGCCTCCTGGTCGTCGCGCTCGGCGCGATCCTCTTTCTGGCGTTGCTGGTCGACGTCCACGCCGACGGCTTCCTGGCAAGCCATTTCGATCCGTGGGTCCGTTCGGTGCTCGGGTTCCAAGGAGGCATGCTCTACCAGGCGGCGTCCGTCGTGACGCATCTGGGCGGCTGGTGGATCCTCGCCCCCGTTGGGCTCATCGCAGCCTACATCCCGTTTCGCCGGCGGCGATACGCCGAAGCGCTCGTGATCGCATCCAGTTTCGTCGCCCAAGCGGGCCTCGTCCAGTTGACCAAGTTCCTGGTGGCCCGTCCGCGGCCGGGCGTCGAATCCCTCGACGCCTTTCCGAGCGGACACGCGGCCAACGGCCTGCTCGTCTGGGGCCTTCTGCTCCTAGTAGCGCTTCCGAACGGGAGGCGCGACGGGCGCGCCTGGGCCTTCTTCGTCCCGATCGCCTTCTTGGCCGGGTTCACGCGCATCCTCATCGACGTCCACTGGGCCACCGACGTCCTGGCCGGTTGGAGCCTCGGAGCCGCCTGGTTGGCCGGCACGATCGCGGCCCGAAAACGGCTGAACCCCGCGCCCGGTCCCCATTTCCCTACGATGCCCCCGCCGAGCCGTGCTCCTTGAGCTGCTTCATCACGGACTTGGAATTCTCCCGCATGATCTTCCCCTTCTCGTACCATCGTTTCTCTTCGGGGTCGTCGCCGGGGACGATCTTGTCGATCGTCGCCGGCTTCCCGTCGCGGTCCAAGGCGACGAACGTCAGGTAGCATGACCCGGTCTTGACGACGCGGCCCGTGGCCATGTCCTCCGCCTCGATGCGGGTGCCGACGATCATCGAGGTGCGGCCCGTGTAGATGAGCGCGCACTTGAAGATCAGGAGGTCTCCCAGGTACACGGGCGCCAGGAAGTCCATCCGCTCGATCGATGCGGTCACGACGTTCGCGCGTGCGTGTCGTCGCGCGACGACGGCGGCGATCTCGTCGAGGTACTTGACGATGGAACCGCCGTACGCGTTGCCTTGCGGGTTCGTATCGCCAGGCATGATGATGCGGCTGGTCGTCGTCTTCGTCTGGCCGATGGTGGGCTCGTCCGGCATATCGACTCGTCCCCCCAAACGCCCGGGGGTCCATAAGGGGCGCGGCGCCTCGTGGCCCAGGGCGGTCCCCTGTCGTCGATCCCGCAACCACGCCGCCAGCGGCACCGACGCGGACGCTAGGCCGCCGACAAGGACCACGGATACGAGCATGAGAGGGACGGTCGCCGCGGCACGCGCTGCGGCGGCGTGCGTGCCCAACCCGTCGTCCCGCTGTTGGGCCCAACGCACCGCCGCCGGCCAGAGGACCCAGAACGTGAGCATGACGCCGGCGTACGCGACGCCCGCGATGCGGCGGGCCGCTGTGGGCGACCGCGGCGCCCATCGCCACGCGACGGCGTGCGTAGCTACGCAATAGACGCCGAACGCGAGCGACCAAAGCGCGGCAGCAGCGGCGCCGGAACCCGGATGCAGGATCGGCAGGAGTCCCCCGACGACCAACGCGGTCGTCGTGCCGACGACGACCGGGACCAAGCAACCGAACGTCGCCGCCGGCGACGGGCCGTGCGACATGTCCCCGACGGCGGCTGCCTTCCCTACGTAATGTTTTTGGGCGGGTCGTGCCGCATCAATACTTGGGCAGGTCCGGGTCGACGTCGTCGATCCACGCGTGGATTCCCCCGGTGAGGTTCTTCACGTCGTCGTAGCCTTGGCCGCGAAGGTATCGGGCGACCTGGCCCGAACGTCCACCGGTCCGGCAGTAACAGACGATCGGCGTGTCCTTCGGCAGCTCCTGAAGCCGCTGGGGCACCTGCCCCATCGGGATGTGGGTGCTTTGGGGGATCTGGCAGATCTCCGTCTCCGGGAGCTCCCGGACGTCCAGGAGCACGAAATCCGCCTCCTTGTCGAGCATGCTCTTGACCTGCGCGGCGGTGATGATTCCGTTGGACGTCATGGATTGGATCTCCGTTTCCTGGTCTTGGCCGACGCCGCAGAACTCCTCGTAATCGATGAGTTCCGTCACGCTCGGGTCGGGACCGCACACGACGCACGCGTCGTTCTTGCGTACGCGGACTTCGGTGAACTCCATGTTCAGCGCATCGAACAGGAGCAACCGGCCCGCCAGCGTGTCGCCGATGCCGGCCAGAATCTTGATCGCTTCGTTGGCCTGGAGGCTGCCGACGATCCCCGG
>CAZXJU010000165.1:0-1284 GCA_964641035.1 uncultured Halobacteriales archaeon
ACGACTCGATCTGCATGTACGTCGGCACCTCGATCGTGCCGAACCGGCCGACGCGCGCCAGGTCGTTGCGCGCCAGGTCGACGAGCATGATGTGTTCCGCCCGCTCCTTCGGGTCCGCCAGCAGCTCCTTCTTGTGCGCCTGGTCGGTCGCCGCGTCGGAGGCCACGGGACGGGTCCCGGCGATCGGGAACGTCTCCGTCCGGTCGCCTTCGACGCGCAACAGCATCTCGGGGCTTGAGCCGACGACGGCGGACTCGTCGAAGTCGAGGAAGTACATGTACGGCGACGGGTTCTCCGTCTGGAGCCGCCGGTAGAGGTCGCCGAGGTCGCCTTCGTACGTCGCGTCGAACCGGCGGCTGACGACGGTCTGGTACGTCTCGCCGTCGTGGATCCTGCGTTTCGTGTCGGCGATCATCTCGTCGAAGCGTTCGCGCGTGGTGTTGGAGCGGACCGCGCCCACGCGCAGCGGCGCGCGGTCCGGTGCCGCCGTCTCGCGCGCCTCTTCGTAGAGCCCGTCCCGCCGCTCGCCGGCGGTGACGTATTCGGCGCGGCCTTCGCCGTGGTCGAAGACGACGGCGTCCAAGTAGAGGCCCAGCAGGTACGTCGGCGCGCGCGCCGGGTGGTCCGGGTGGTCGAAGTGGCCGACCGCGTCGTACGCGACGGCGCCGACGAGGCCGCCGACGAACCCTTCCTCCGGCGACGCCTCGAGCGCGTGCTGGCCGAGGACCTCCCGGACGGCCGGCACCGGGTCGGAGCCGTCGGCGTCGTCCAGGCGTTCGGCGGGGTCCGCCGCGACGACGCTGAAACGGGCCAAGCGCTTGGGCCCGGGCCGGCTTTCGAGCAGGATCGCGTTGCGGCCGGGCCCGCGCAGCCGCTCGAAGAGCTCGAAAGGAGCCAGGTCCGTCTCGAACGGGAGGCGTCGGACGCCGGTCATGCAGGGCCCCCGATAGCCAAGATGCCACCTTTATACCTTGTTGAACACTATTGGGGACCACAACGCTGAATTGTCTATCTTCGGTTAATCGTGACATCGGAGGACATTCCTATACAATAGAGTTGAAATAACGGCACCCGCTACGGCGGGTACTCCCCCACAACGGAGGGCCCCAGATGTCCGGAACCACCCTACGCCTTCGACGCCTCGGCCGCGACGGCCGCTACGTGATCATCCCCATGGACCACGGCACCAGCATCGGCCCCGTCGCCGGCCTCGAAGACGCCACCGCCGCCGTCCAGGCCGCGGCCGCCGGCGGCGCCACCAGCGTCGTCCTCCACAAAGGCCTC
>CAZXJU010000165.1:1384-5019 GCA_964641035.1 uncultured Halobacteriales archaeon
CACGCGGCCCGCCTCGGCGAAGAACTGGGCGCCGACGTCGTCAAGACCGTCTACACCGGCGACATCGACACCTTCGCCCACGTCTGCCGCAGCGTCGGCGTGCCCGTCCTGGTCGCCGGCGGCGAACGCATGGACGACGACGCCCAAGTCCTCAACCTCGTCGCCGACGCGATGGAGGCGGGCGCCGCCGGCATCTCCATCGGCCGCAACGTCTTCCAACACGCCGAGCCCCGCGCGATGACCGCCGCCCTGGCCAAGATCGTCCTTGACCGCGCCACCGCCGACGAAGCCGCCAAGGAACTCGGCAAGGCGGTCCGCGCATGAAGGACATCGTCGTCCACCCGCCCGACCGCGACGTCGCCTCCAAAGCCGTCGAAGAAGGCTTCACCACGCTGCTGGTCGACGAACCGACCGACGGCCTCGGCAAGGTCGACGAACTCGTGTTGAAGGACGACAAGATCCACCGCAACGGCGAACACGTCGGCGACCTCGTCACCATCACCTCCAAGAAGGACGAAGAGTCCGTCGCCGCCCTCAAAGGCAAACGCGAACTCGTCGTCGTCGACGCGCGCGACTGGAAGGTCATCCCGCTGGAGAACCTCATCGCGGCGCTCGGCGGCAAGACGAAACTCTACGCCGTGGCCGACGACCCGGAGCAGGCCGAACTGTTCCTGACCACCCTAGAAAAGGGCGTCGACGGCGTCGTCGTCCGACCCAAGACCATCCAAGACCTCGCCCCGTTCCGGAAACTCTTGGAACGCCACGCCCGCGCCACGCGCGACCTCGTCACCGGCACCGTCACCCGCGTCGACGCCGTCGGCGTCGGCGAACGCGTCTGCATCGACACGTGCAACCTTCTCAACGAAGGCGAAGGCATGCTGATCGGCAGCGCCAGCCAAGGCTTCTTCCTCGTGGCCGCCGAGACGCTCGAGACCGAGTACGTCCGCGCCCGCCCGTTCCGCGTCAACGCCGGCGCCATCCACAGCTACGTCCTCTCCGGCGACCGCACCAACTACCTCAGCGAACTGGAAAGCGGCGTCACCCTCGAAGCCGTCGCCTCCGACGGCCGCGCCCGCCCAGTCGTCGTCGGCCGCTGCAAGATCGAGACCCGACCGCTCCTGTTGGTCGAGGCCGAAGCCGGCGGCCGCCCGTACCGCGTCATCCTGCAGAACGCCGAGACCGTCCGCGTCGTCGGGCCCGATGGCGCCACCAGCGTCAGCGAACTCAAACCCGGCGACCAGGTCCTCATGCACCTCGAGACCGACGCACGCCACTTCGGCATGGCCGTCGAGGAACGGATCGAAGAACGATGATCGTCGTCACCCTGCTCGAATCCAGCCTCGCCGGCCTGCGCACCGCCATCGCCGAGTACGACGACGTCGCCGACGCCTACGAGGTCCGCCTCGACGCGTTGAGCGAACCCGCCACGCCCGCCGACGTACGCGCCCTCACCGGAAAACCATTGATCGCCACCTGCCGCCGCGCCGACGAAGGCGGCACCTGGCGCGGACAGGAAGCCGACCGCCTGGCCCGCCTCACCGCGTGCCTCGACGCCGGATTCGAACACGTCGACATCGAAGCCGACGCCACCCTAGACGTCGACGCCACCCGCCTGATCCGTAGCGTCCATGACTTCGACGCCACGCCGCCGGCCGACGAACTGGCCGCCAAAATGACCCAACTCGCCGCCGGCGGCGCCACCGCCAAGGCCGCCACGCGCGTCCAAGGGCTCGCTGACACCCTCGAGGTCCTCTGCGCCTGCCGCCGCCTCCAAGACGACGGCGTCGCCTACGCCGCCATGGGCCTCGGCGACTTCCCCCGACCGCTCCTACCCCTTCTCGGCGCCCGCTTCGTCTACGGCGGCGGCCGACGCAACGCACCCGGACAACCCAATGCCCGCACCATCGCCAGCACCCTCACCCACTGGGGAAACCCCGGGCCCGCACCCCGCCTCTACCTCGTCGTCGGCTCCCCCATCGACCACAGCCTCAGCCCCCGCATCCACAACGCCGCCTTCCGCGCCCACGGCATCGACGCCGCCTACGGCGCCCTCGAGGTCGACGGCGCCCGCGACCTCCGACGTCTGGTCCGCGCCGCCGAACGCCTGCGCCTGGGCGGCCTCAGCGTCACCGCACCCCTCAAACAAGCCGCCTACCGCCTGGCCGACACGATCACCCCCGAAGCCGACATCGCGGAAGCCGCCAACACGCTGCGCATCGAAGACGACGGGACCGTCACCGCCCACAACACCGACGGCCTCGGCGCCCGCGACGTGCTCGACGCCCGCTTCGACGGACTCGGCAAGACCGCCCGGATCCTCCTCATCGGCGCCGGCGGCGCCGCCTCCGGCCTCCTGGCCGCGTGGCGCGACCGCACCGTCAGCGTCGCCGCCCGACGCGAATCCGCACGCGACCAGATCGAGATGGGTTTCGGCGTCCAGACCCTCAGCATCGAAGACGCCGCAAAACGCCTCTCCGCCTACGACCTCGTCGTCAACGCCACCAGCGTCCAAGACCCCATCCCGCTGGGCGAGTACCGCGGCGGCCTCTTCGACCTCCACTACGGCGACGAACCCACCGCCTGGCAACGCCACGCGCAGACCCACGGTGCCCCCTTCGCCGGCGGCTTCGACCTCCTCGTCGCCCAAGGCCGCCGCGCCTTCGCCTTCTGGACCGACACCACGCCCGACGAAGACACCATGCGCCACAGCGTCGAGGTGCCCGCATGACCGGCCACGGCACCAGCCACGGCGCCGGCACCGTCGTCAACGCCATGGCCATCGGCCGGGGCGTCGCGTTCGGCCTCGACCTATCCGTATCCGCCACCGTGGAAGAAGCCGACGAGTACGCCGTCGAGACCGGCGGCCACCGCCTGGACCCCGAGGCGGCCAACCTGGCCCTCGAATGCGTCCGCCTGGTCGAGCAGGCCGCCGGCGACCGCCATCGCCTCCACGTCACCGTCACCAGCGACATCCCGCCCGCACGCGGCCTGAAAAGCTCCAGCGCCGTCGCCATCGCCGTCCTGCGCGCCGCCTGCGACCACCACGACATCGACCCCGAAGACGACGAGCTGCTCGCCTGGGCCGCCGAATCCGGCCTCCGGTCCGGCACCAGCCTCACCGGCGCCTACGACGACGCCGCCGCCTGCCTGCTCGGCGGACTCGTGCTCACCGACAACAACGAACGGCGGCTCCTCGAACGCCGGCCGATGCCCGAAGGCCTCGTCGCCCTCGTACGCATCCCCGACGGCGAGAACCCGACCGCCAAGTTCCAACGCGCCGACCTGGACGCGGCGCGCGCCGGCGCCGAAACCGCGTTCCGCCTGGCGCAGGAAGGCGACATCCCAGGCGCCATGCAAGCCAACACGGACGCGTACGCCGAACTGTTCCAAGTCGACGTCTCGTTCGTCGGCAAGGCGCGCGCCGCCGGCGCCTGGGCCGCCGGCCTCAGCGGCACCGGACCCGCCCAGATCGCCCTGGTCGAGCGGGACCGCGTCGACGAATTCGCCTCGCTGGGCGCCGACCGCCAGACCGACCTCTACGGAGGGCCGGACGCGTGAGCCTCACCGTCAACCCCGGCCCGATCGAGGGCACGGTCGCGGCGCCGCCGTCCAAATCATACACCCACCGCGCCTAC
>CAZXJU010000166.1:0-5003 GCA_964641035.1 uncultured Halobacteriales archaeon
TCCGGTCCATCAAGGTCCAGCCCGAGGGACTGACGAAGCTTCACGTCGACACCGAGCAGGAGAGGGATGTCGACATGGAGACCAGCCAGAAGACGATCAAGGCGTGGAACACGTTTCTTCAGGCGGCCACCGGCTACACGTCGAAGCAGCGCGGCAAGAAGATGCAGGAAGCCGCGAAGAAGGCAGACTAGGAGAATCCCTTCAGCCGCTTCTCCAGCTCTTGGAGCTCGAGTTCTGTGACGATGAGCGGGATGTTCTCGTACTCGGCCAGCCGGTACGCAAGCTTGTCGACCTCCTCGGGTCGATGGTAGACGACGACGGCCGGTTTCATCGGGTGCACCCGGATCGCCACCATGGGCGAGCGGCCGAACTTGATCCCTGAGAAGACCAGCGCGCGCTCCGTCGACCAGCCGTACACGCGCACGTAATCGGACGCGGACAGGGAGGCGATCGCGCGGATCGCGTCGATGAGCGTGTAGCCTTGGATCCGCCGTTCGGCCAGATGGGATTTGGCGACGAGGACCTTGCCTTCGATGGCGTCGACGAACTCCTGACCGGGCACGCTCTTCGGGTATTCGGCGATCGAGATGATGCCTTCTCCCGGATTCATCATCGAGGTGTACTTGGCGAGGATCTTCCCGCCGTGTTCCTTGTCCAGGTCGACCAGCCCGTCGATGAGTTTGCGCACGGTGGCGATCCCGGGGCTCTTGCGGCGCCCGGACTCGTAATCGGATAGGACGCTGGGGCTGATGTCGAGGTGTCTGGCCAGCTGGGTCTGGGTGATCTCGAAGATCTCGCGCCATTTTCGGATCGTGGATCCGGGCTCGTTGGAGAGCGTGATCTCGCCGGCGATCTTCTCCTTCACTGCTCCTTCGACCATCGACGTATCCCGAAGTGTTTTCGTCGGCTGACGACCGACTTCCGACTCAACCCCCGCGAATTATAAGAATATGACGACAAGCCGGACCGTGGGTTACGACGGTTGCCGGACTTGAACCCTTTTTAACGACGGCTCGGATTGGGCGGGCCCTATGGGCCTCCGGGTCTACAACACGCTCGCCCGCGCCAAGCAGCCGTTCGAGCCGCGCGACCCACCGAAGGTGACGATGTACGTCTGCGGGCTGACCGTCTACGATTACGCCCACATCGGGCACGCACGGACCGCCGTCGCCTTCGAGGTGATCCGCCGCTGGTTCGAACACCGGGGCTACAACGTCCTCTTCGTCCAGAACGTGACCGACGTCGACGACAAGATCATCAAGCGGGCCAACGAACTGGGCCGCGACCCGCAGGAGCACGCGGCCGAGTGGGCACGCATCTGCGCTCAGCACATGCTCGACCTGGGCCTGCCGAAGCCGCACCTCGAACCGAAGGTCACCCAGCACATCCCCCACATCGTCCGCCTGGTCGAACGGCTCGTGGCGAACGAGGCGGCGTACGTCGCGGACGACGGCAGCGTGTACTACCGGGTGGGATCCAAGGACGATTACGGGCAACTTTCGAACCGGTCGCCCGAGGAGATGCGGTCGGGCGCCCGCGTCGAGCCGGCGCCGGGCAAGGAGGACCCGAAGGACTTCGCCCTCTGGAAGGCGTCGAAGCCCGGCGAACCGTCGTGGGACAGCCCATGGGGCCAAGGCCGGCCCGGGTGGCACATCGAGTGCAGCGCGATGAGCATGGCGTACCTGGGCGAATCCATCGACGTGCACGGCGGCGGCGTCGACCTGGTGTTCCCGCACCATGAGAACGAGATCGCCCAGTCCGAGTCCGCCACCGGCAAACCCTTCGTCACGTATTGGCTCCACACGGGCTTCCTCAGCGTCGACGGGGAGAAGATGAGCAAGAGCCTGGGCAATTACATCACGCTCGAGGACATGCTCCAGGAGGCGGACCCGGAGGCGTTGCGGTTCTTCTACGCCAACACCCACTACCGGTCCTCCATCGACTTCAGCCGGGACGCGTTGCGCGAATCCGGCCGTGGCCTCGACCGGCTCCGGCGGTTGCGCGCCGCCCTCGACGAGGCGGTGGCAAAGGGCGCCGACGCGGGCGACGGCGACGCGGCCCTGGCGGAGGCGGCCGCCAAGCTCGATGGGGATTTCGGGGCCGCCATGGACGACGACTTCAACACCCGCGAGGCGATCGCCGCCCTGTTCGCGTTCGTCACCGACGCGAACAAGGCGCTGGAGGCCGGCGTCGGATCAAACGCCGCGGGGGATGCCCGTTCCACGTTCCTGGCGTTGGCGCGGACGTTGACCATCCTGGAAGGCGAACCGCATGTCGCCGCGGCCGACGGCGACGAGCTGGTGACACCACTGGTGGACCTGCTGGTCGAGGTGCGTGACGCGGCGCGGAAATTGGAGGCGTTCGAGCTTTCCGACCGGATCCGCGACCGGCTCAAGGACCTGGGCGTGGAGGTCTCGGACACGAAGGAAGGCGCCGTCTGGCGGCGCACCGGGTGAAGCATGGAAGAGAAACGGTTCGACGCGGTCGCATGGTGGTTCCACCGGCACGGTTTCCGGCCGGACCACTTTACGTACGCGCAGACGCCGGTCTACGTCGTGCTGGTCCTGGCCGCCGTACGCAGCGAGCCGTGGGCGTTCGGCTGGCTAACCGCGTTCGCGGTCCTGCTCGACGGCGCCGATGGCGTCCTGGCCCGCCGGACCGGCACCGTCACGCGACGCGGCCACCTGCTCGACGCGTTCTACGACATCGTCGGCATCGGCATCACGCTGTGGGCGGCGGCCCAGATGTACCCGGATGCGACGAGCCTGCCGTTCGTCCCGTTGCCGCCGATCGAGCAGCTGCTGCTTGTCGTGCTCGTCATCAATTTCCTCGTCTACGTGCAAAACGAGATCCAGGGCACCAAGGCGATCACGTACACGCGGGGGCCCGTGACCCTCGGGATCGTGTTCGAGCAGTACTGGGACGGTCTGCTTGTCATCGGGGTCCTCCTGCCGCTCTTGATCGGCACGGCGCTCCTGTTCACGCGGGTCGCGTGGCGCAAGCGGCTGTGGAACTGGTACTCGTTCCTCACGGCCGGCCGGCGCAAGGAATACAAGTCGGTGCCGCGCCAGGAGCGGCCGCACTACAGCGAGCACCCGGCGCGGTTCCCGCCCCGGCGGCCGCGCGGGTTGGACGAGGACGAAGAGTCGGACGAGGACGAAGGGGACGCCGGTTCCGGCGGCGAACGCCGCAAGGGCTCGGCCGGACCACAAAACCTTAATTGAGCCCCCATCTCAACCGGCCGTTCAGTCGTGCCTCCGTGGCTCAGAGGTAGAGCGATTCCTTGGTAAGGAATAGGCCGCGGGTTCGATTCCCGCCGGAGGCTTCCACGGATTCCGCGTATCGCCGCCTCGACCCGGACCGCCTTGCGACGTGACCCTTGGAGCCTACACACCGTCCGATTCGGCCGAGGCTTCTTCCGTCGCCCGGCGTCCGACCCGAAAGGACCGGAGACGGTACCAGACCGCGCCCGCCGCGACGCCGTATCCGACGCCCAACGCCGCGTTCGCCCAGAGGTAATCCAAGGGCCCTCGGACCACGTCAAGACCCGTCCACCACCATCCACCGGCGGCCGCCAACGCCACCCCGGCCGCGCTCAACGTCCACCCGGCCCTCCGGCGGCCGGTCAGCGCCGTCGCCGCGCCGATCGCCGCCACGACGAACCCAAGGTAATACAGATACGGTGCGGGGAAATCCGATCCCGGTGTACGCCCCAACTCACCGGCGAGCAGGTCGGCGGCGCCGACGGCGGCCACGACCCATCCCACTGCCCACACAGCGTCCTTCTTCTTCCAGGTGAAAAACGGCGCCATGGCCGCGACGGATGCGCCTAGGCAGAACGCGACGAACGGCCAGGAGACGCCGAAATCCCCGATGATGAAAACCCATCCTAGGTTCCCCAAGGCGGCGACTCCGAGACCGGCAGCGATTAGGTATCGGGTGTCCACGGGTGCCACCGAACGCACCGGTTGATGAAGTCGATGGTCGCGACGATGAAAGACGCGCGCCTCTCCTCGTGGGCGGCGGAATCGCCGTTGTCACGACAAACGCCAAATATGCCCGGCGTCGCTCGTTCGGGCATGATTCGCCGCCTCGCGGCCGCGCTCGGTGCCCTCCTTCTCTTCTCTTTGCCCGTCGCCGCTAGCGCGCCAGAGGAATCCTCGGTCGAGCCGTTCGAGTTCACGGACGCCGTGGGCGACGTGACACGCGAGTGGGAACCGTACTCGGGCGAGTTGGCCGACACGAACGACATCGTCCGCGCCAGCGTTCGGGAAGACGGATCGGAATTGGCGTTCGAGCTGGGATTGCGCGACCTGTCCGGGCTTCCCGGCCCGTCGTTCGAATGCGAATTCCATGCCCAGTACGCCTTGACGTTCCAGACCCTGTCCGATCACGACGGCTACTCCATGCGTGCCACCTACCGGGCGTGTCCGCACGGCGTGGTCCTCGGCCCATGGAGCTTTCAGATCCACGACCGCCACGACGACGAGTGGACCCCGGTCGACGGCCACATCGAAGATTCGACCATCCATTGGACGTTGCCGATGACGGCTGTCGACGTTGGGGACGGCGACCGGTTGGAGACCTGGTCCGTGTCCGCTTGGAACTCCTACGCGGACGGTGAACAGTCCAACGACGACGCGACCGGGATTGGCTGGTACGTCGTCGGGACGGGGCCCTTCTACGGCATGTCCGACGCCGCGGCCCTCGTCACGGGCGGGGACGGACCGTTCGTCTTCACGGATGAAGCGGGCGACGTGACGAGCGGGGGCGAATCCGCGTCGGGGTCCGGGCCCGACACGACGGACATCCTCTCGGTGCGGCTTGTCGAATCGGACGAGTACCTTGTTTTCGCGTTGGAGCTCCGGGACTTGTACGGGCTGCAATTCGAGCTGGAGGAGCCGGGGTTCCACGCCCAATACGCGGTGAGTTTCGTCGCGCGCGACGGGCATGAGGGGTATTCGACCCGAGCGGCGTACGGGGGCGAGCAGTATACGAACGAC
>CAZXJU010000167.1:0-4977 GCA_964641035.1 uncultured Halobacteriales archaeon
GAAGGATCTCGTGGGCGTACCGCTCCAGGCCGCCGCCGTCGGGGCTATAGTACGGGGTGACCGCCAGGATCCGCATCGGTCGTCACCTCCCGGCCGGTGGCGCCTCCGGGGCCGTCGACGACGTCGCGGTAGACGTCGAGCATCCGGCCGGCCACCGCGTGCCACGAGAACCGCCGGCGGATCCGATCGGCCAACTCGCGGCCTCGCGGGCCGTGGGCGCCGTCCAACACGTCTTCGATGCGGGCGGCCAGCAAGGACGCGTCGCCCGGCGGCGCAACGAGCCCGCCCAGGCGCGCCACGTCCGCCACGCCCGGCAGGTCGGACGCGACGACCGGCGTGCCGCACGCCATGCTCTCCAGGAGCGTAATCCCGAACGCCTCCTGGCCGTTGACGCTGGGAAGCGCCGTCGCGCGGGCGCCCCGGTAGAGGCCGGGAAGTTCGTCGTCGGGCACGTAGCCGAGGAACCGTGCGTCGACGCGCAGCCGGGCCGCCAGGTGCTCCAGCGGCTGCCGGAGGGGTCCGTCGCCCGCGACGACCAGCGGGAGGCCGGGCGGCCGACGGGCCATGGCGCGCAACAGCACCTCGAGCCCTTTGTACGGGACGAGTCGGCCCACGAAGAGGAGGTAATCGCCCGACGAGCCGTGGCCGTCCGGACGGAACCGGTCGGTGTCGATCCCGTTGGGGACGACGTGCCAGCGCCGCTCGGGGACCTTCGCCAGGCTGGGTGCGCGCCGCCCGTACGCCATCGAGCGGACGACGACGGCGTCGGCCCGTCGGTAGGCGCTGGGCGCGAACCACCGGTAGACGCGGGCCGCCGCGCGCCCCGCCGCCGATGGCGGCGACGGTTCGAAATGGAAATCGAGCACCGACGGGACGCCGAGGCGGTCGGCGCGTCGGAGGACGGACGTCGTGGTGAAGGGGTACGTCGCCGGCACGTGCACCACGTCGGCGTCGTCGGTCAGGTCGCGGTGCAGGCGCACGACCGGGTCCCGGAAGAGCGTGGACCATCGGTGCCGCCGGACCTTCCGTACGCCGTCGGAATGCGTGCGGCCGCCCGGCCCGTCTGTCGAACAGACGACCGTCACGTCGTGGCCGCGGCCGGCCAGGTCCCGGGCGACCTCGGCGAAGACGCGTTCGACGCCGCCCACATGGCCTGCGCGGTCGGCGGCGACGCCGGGCGTCGGGTCGAACGGGGAGACGAGCGTGATCCGCATGCTCATGTCCACGTGTACGTCTGGCTGGTGACGGTGTTGCCGTCGGTGTCGTGCGCGCGGAACTGGACGCTGGAGCCGTCGGGCGCGTGGATGCTCTTGGCCCACGTGCCCCAATCCGTCTTGTCCAGCGCCGTCCAGGTGCCGCCGTTGACTTGGCCGTCGACGCCGGCTACGGGCTTGTTCGCGCTGACTAGCACCTCGACCCACCAGTCGTTGCCTTGGGCGCGAGGTTCGAACGAAGCGGAGAAGCTCGAGCCGTCGGAGAGCCAGGTGAAGGTCTCCGAGGTGTCTTGATCTCCGTCTTGGCTGGTGGCCCGGAACTCGACTTGGCTGCCGGCCTCCACGTGGAAGGATTTGGCCCAGCTTCCCCAATCCTGCTTGTCGAGGGCGACCCAGCTTCCGCCATTGACGCGAGCGTCCACCGCCGTCACCGGCTCGTTCGCGTCGACGTACACCTCGACCCACCACTCGTTGGCGTTGTCGCTGACGGTGAAGGTGGCGTCGAACGCAGTGGTGTCGCCGCCGTCGGAGAGCCACGTGAACGTCTTGGAGACGTCCTGGTCGCCGTCCTGGCTGGTGGCACGGAACTCAACCTGGCTTCCCGCCTCCACGTGGAAGGATTTCGCCCAGCTTCCCCAATCCTGCTTCTCAAGCGCGACCCAGCTGCCGCCGTTGACGCGGGCGTCCACGGCGGTCACCGGCTCGTTCGCGTCGACGTACACCTCGACCCACCATTCGTTGGCGTTTTCGCTGACCGTGACCGTGGCGTCGAACGGGGTCTCGTCGCCTCCGCCGTCACCCGTCTGTCCGCGGTCGAACGACGTGTACGGAAGGTGCGGCCACGCCGCGTCGTAGGCGGCGCCGGTGTCGTAGACGAGGATGCCGTGGCCGCCGCCTTGGTACGGGGCGACCTGGATGACCCACTGCATGGTCCCGGTGCCCCAGAGGTCGGCCACGATCGGCCCACGCTGCGCCTTGTACGGATACAGGTCGACGAAGGTCTCCTTGGCGCCGGTTTCCGTGTCGAGGTACCAGATGCCGTCGTGGCCGTCAGATCGCGGCCCGTTGGCGAGCATCTCCTGCACGCCGTCGCCGTCGACGTCGGCCAACGCCACGTCGTTGTTGCTCCAGAACGTGTCGAGCGACTGTCGCCAGACGAGGTCGCCCGCGGCGCTGTACCGGTAGAAGTTGCCGGGTCCGGTCACTTCCCAGTTTCCGGGTTTGTGCCCCATGGTGTTCCAGTCGCCCCAGTACACCTCGGGCTCGCCGTCGCCTTGGGCGTCGACGATGATGGGGTGCGTGTATGTGAGCGGGTTGGCGTTCGGGTTCTGCTTGCCCCAAAGGATGCGGCCGTCGAGGCCGCCGAAGGCGATCAGGAGGGCGTGGTTGTTGCTGAAGTCGTTGGCGTCGTGGCTGTCGCGTACGCCGAAGACGACGTCGACGGGGCCCTTGCCGTTGAGTTGGGCGACCGCCGGTCCGTCCGGTATGCTGCCGGCGCCGACGTTGAAGTGGTGTGGGATGTACTGGCTCCACAGCGTGTTGCCGTTGCGTCCGTCCATGGCGGTGACGACGCCGCCGTCGGAGCCGAAGACGACGTCCGGGAACCCGTCACGGTTGAAGTCGCCGATGCCGGGTTCGCCGTTGCCGCCGCCGATGCAGCGTTTCCACATGATGGAACCGTCGCCGCGCAAGGCGTACACGCCGCTTTCCTCGGTGGCCGCAAGGATCTCCAGGTCGCCGTCCTGGTCGAGGTCGGCGAACACGGGTTTCGCGTCCATTCCAGGGTTCGGATGGCAGTCGGTGAGGCGTACGTCCCACTCCTTGACGAACTTGAAGTCCGATTTCGTGCTCGCGGCCGGATCGAACTTGTAGGACGTGAGGAAGGCGGCCGAGTTCGCGAGGATCATGCGGACGTCGCCGCCCTCGCGCAGCACGGTCACCTCCGGGCCGTTGAAGGAGCGGGCGCCCCAGTCCTGCGGGAACCGGGTCTTGGCTTCCGCCAAGAGCGTGCCGTCCTTGGAATCGAACACGTAGACCCACTGGTTGTCGTTCTGGGCGATGATCTCAAGGTCCCCGTCACCGTCGATGTCGAAGACCTTCGTCGGGTTGCCGTCGAAGCCCTTGTAGGAGACCTGGGGGTCCGTGTTGGCTTCCGTGATCTCGAGCGTCCTTGTGGTCGTAGCCGCCTCGGCCGTGGGGGCCGCCGGCAGTAGCATCGCGGCGGCGAACAGGGCGACCGCGAACCAGACTACGGTGTTGGTGTTTCCGTTCATGGGGTTTCAACTCGTGGTCGTGTCGAACGTGAAGAGAAGGATCGCGCCGTGGGACGGTTCGACCTCGTCGGGGGCGACCGGGAGCGCCATCTCCAGGCCGCCGTCGCCGTCGAGGTCGAACAGGACGGGGCCGCGCATGACCTTCCACGGCCAGGACGAGAGGAACGCTTCCGGTTCGCCTGTGGCCGGCGAGAGGCGCCATAGGCCGTCGTGGCCTTCGTGTGCGCCGTTGACGTAGAGTTCGGGTTCGCCGTCGCGGTCGGTGTCGGCCAGGGCGATGTCCTTGTTGGACCACCAGGAGTCGAACTCCTGGACCCACACGTCGTCGCCTTGGGCGCTGAGTCGGAACGCGTGCGCCATCCCGAGGTCTTCCCAGTTGCCCGGCTGGTGGCCGACGGTGTTCCAGTCCATCCCGAAGATGTCGGCCTCGCCGTCTCCGTCGACGTCGTCGACGACCAGGTGCGTGTAGCTGAGTGGATGCGCCCATTCGGGTTGCCGCATCCACAGCAGGTCGCCCTCACCGGTCTGCGGGTCTTGGTGGACGGCGAAGACGGCCATGTGGAACTCGTCGAAGCGGTCCGGGTCGTCGGCGGGGACGTGCCGTGCGATGAAGAGGAGTTCTTTGGGTGCGTGGCCGTCCAGCTCTGCGGCTGTCGGCGCGACGGGCACCGAGCCAGGGGAGACGCCGTGGGCGGCGGCACGGAAGGTCCATTTCGGCTTCCCGGTGGCGCCGTCGAGCACGTTGATCTGGCCGGCGTCGGAGGCGAAGACGACCTCTAGGCGGCCGTCGCCGTCCAGGTCCTCGACGAGCGCGTCGGCGTTGCCTCCGGCCCAGCAGTGGTGCCACAGGATGGAGCCGTTGGCCCGGAGCGCGAAGACGCCGACCTCCTCGGTCTGGACGACGATCTCGAGGGCGCCGTCGCCGTCGAGGTCGGCCAGGACGGGCCGGGCGTCCATCCCGGCGTTCTCGAAGCAGTCGTTGACGCGGCGGTCCCACGCCTGCTCGAACACGAATTCGTCGTCGGCGGAGGCGTCGGGGTCGTAGGTCCACGCGGAGACGTGGGCCGCGTGGTTGGCGACGACGACGGAGGGGGAGCCGCCGGGTTCTAGGACGCCGACGGCCGGCGCGTTGAGGATGCGTTCGATGTACCAGTCCGGAGGATACGCGGTCGGTAGGGTCGCGAGGACGCGGCCGGTCTGGCCGTCGAAGACGTAGACGTCGGTATCGTTGCTGTGGGCGACGATCTCTTTTACGCCGTCGCCGTCGATGTCGAACGTGGCGGGGGCCGCGTCGAAGACGCCGGGCCATGCGGCCAGGCCGGACGACGTCGGGTTGCCGAGCGTCAATTGGACTTCGGCCTCGTCGGCCGGAACGGACGGGCCGCCGAGCGGGCCGCCGCCGGTACGAGGATGTCGTAGGACGTCGGTGTCGCCTACGATGATCGCGGCGGAGGCGGCGCCGACGATCAGGATCCCGACGACGCCGGCGG
>CAZXJU010000168.1:0-4976 GCA_964641035.1 uncultured Halobacteriales archaeon
AGACGTTGTGGCCGCGCATGCGCTGGTAGCGCGCCATGAAGTCCTGGTGGGTGTAGTGGACCGCGTGGCCCGCGTGCAGGGCGCCGGAGGCGTAGGGGGGCGGGACGTCGAAGCTGTATACGGGCCGGGACGTGTCGTCGGGGTCCCATCGGCCGATGGCCTTCTCGTCCCACCACGCCTGCCAGCGGGTCTCGATCTGCTCCAGGTCGAATTCGGCCATCGTGTCGGGCCGCGGGACGACCGCTTACCGTATAAAGGTTAACGGGAAGGCGGGGCGGGCCCGGCGGGCGGGTGGCAGTCGTCGGCGCAGCGGCCCATCAGGTGCACCCAGTCCTTGCGGACCTGGATCATCAGGTAGGCCTTGGCGATCTCTTTCTTCATCTCGTCATCGACTTGTCCGGCGATTTTCATCATGTTGATTCGTACCTCGTGGGTTGGGGGTTCGTGTGGATTGTGGGTTCGTGGGGTTCGCGGGTTCGCGGGTTCGTGGGTCAGGAAAGTGGGATGGGGAGAGGACGGGGGCGCGGCGCCCCCGTGGGTTCCGGCTGCGGTCGGCAGGCTTAGTTGCCTGCCTGGGCGATTGTCTCGCCTTGACCGTTTGCCTGGCCGGTTACGCTTGAGCCGACGGAGCCGGACGCGGAGGCCGATACGGAGAGCGTGAAGCTCACTTGGCCTTCGAATTGGCTGACGGACTCGACGCTTGACCGGATTTCGCCTTCGAGCTCTTCGCACGATTCCAGGATCGTTTCGACCTGGGACTCGAGCGTGGCGCGGGCTTGGGCGTGCGCTTCCATGGACGCCTCGTGGGACGCCTTCACGGTCGCATGCGCTTCCGACTTGACCTCGTTGATGTCGTCGAAGGTCGCGCGCAGGGTCGCCTGGGCTTCGGCCGTCACGCGGACGGTCGTCTCCAGGGACTGCTCGATGCGGGCCTGCGATTCGGCCTCGAGGCTCGCCTTCAGTTCCATGGACGCATTGACCGTCGCGTCGAACTCATGCTTGAGCTCTTGGCGGATCTCGTGCGCCGTCTGGATCATGGCGTTGGCCTTGGCCTCGATCTCGGCTCGGACCTCGCCTTCGAACTGGCTGGCCGTCTCGAGAAGGGCCTCGCCCTCGGCCTCGAGCTCTTCGGCCGCCTTCATGGACGACTCGAGTTGGCTCTCGACCTCGCCGGATGCGTCGAGGCTCGCTTCGACTTCTGCGCGAAGCTCTGCGTCGACGTGACCGTCGTAGGACACATTGTCTCCGATGTTAGCCTCGGAGTCGCTCGCGGCGGATCCTTCGCCCTTGAAGTACGCGTCCAAGGTGCCCGTGGCGCCGGCAATGCCGGCGACGGACCCTAGGATCACGAGGGCGGTCAGAATCCCCCAGACTTTCGTCATTCGGGGTTTCTTGCTTTGGTTGGTTGCCATCGTGGGGTCACCAACAATAGCTTGGGCCGGGACTACATTAACGAGATTGGATGCCGCCGACAAGTGAGCAGCCGGGCCGTTTCGGGCATACGGGAGAAACGGGCGTCTGCACGCGGGCGCGGGGACGCCCCAACAGGAGGGGAACCCTGGGTAGAAGGCACGTCGCGGACCTTGTCGTTTAACGGACGAATCCAAACTCCTTTTTATTACAGGACCCAAAAGTCGTAATTGATGAAACGAATCGCTGCCTGGGCCGCATTCACGGCCTTGATCCTGGTTTTCGGCCTGCCGCTGGTCGACGCGGACGACACGAGCATCCAGCTTCAATCGTCGCCGTCCGGCTCGTCCAACGAGACGGTCGCGGCCGACTCCGACAACCTCACACGCCAAGCCGCATCCACTGTACTGAACGTGTCCGCGGACGCACGCGGCACGGCGTCCGGTGGCGAGAACGGAACCGACGACCCGCAGCCGGCGTCCCCGGACCGCGTGAACGCCGCGCAGATGCGTTCGGTGCCCGACCTGTTCGCTGAGGACGAGGAGAAGTCGGCGGCGATCCTGGTGGCCGGGACCGGCACCCTGCTGGGCGCCGGCCTGCTCTGGTACTACTGGGGCTCGATCGCCGGCATCCTCGCGCCGCTCTTCAGCCGGATCGACAAGGACGAGATCCTGGAGAACGAGGTCCGCAGCCGCATCTTCGATGCGGTGGAACACAACCCCGGCATCACGATCAAGGAAGTCACGGACGTCTGCGACGTCGGGTGGGGCACGGCCGTGTACCACCTGAACCGCCTGGAGGACGAGAAGCTGCTGGTCAGCCAGCGGCACCGCCAGTACCGCCGCTATTTCAAGAACGGAGGCAGCATCGTCAACGGCGAGAAGAAAGCGTACTCTGAGCTCAAGCACGAGACGAGCCAATCGCTGGCGAAGGCCGTCATCGAGAGCCCGGGCCGCATGCAGAAGGAGCTGTGCGAGGAGGTCGGCATCAGCGCGCCGGTGGCGCACAAGTACCTCGACCGCTTGGCCAGCGCCGAGCTTGTCCGCAAGGAGAAGGAATGGCGGACGGTCCGCTACTTCCCGACGGAGAAGCTGGGCGAGATGATGCAGACGCCTATGGCGCTGACCGTCCCGGCGTGATCACGCTGGCGCGTCGGGCGTCCCGTCGACAAAGTTGACGACCGTCTCATGGACGCCGTTGACGCCGACCGCGGCGAACGAGACGGCCGCCTGTTCGTAACTCACGGTCCACGTGCCGGGCGCGCTCGCATGTTCTCGCCAAGCGAAGTACGCTTCCGCCATATTCTGGGATTGCGCAGTCGTGCTGGTGCCCGTCGAATCCACCGCCCGCACGGTCACCTGCCCTGTGGCGAAGAGTCCGATTCCGAAGAAGACGTCCATGAACGTGTACCCGGATTCCTGTTCGAACGTCTCCGGGTGTGGCGCCGTTTGGGCGTTTGTGGCGCCCGGCGCGACGATCTTGAGGCCGAAGTACAGGGACTCGAAACCCAGGAGGAAGGCTTCGCCCGTGTGGTTCGAGCCGGAGCCGGTGAGCGTCATCGTGAGCGGCGCCAACGTCTCGTTGGTGATCGATAACGAGACGACGTTGCCGACGTCGTCGGCAAACGCGTATTCGATCGTGTACGGTTCCGGGTCCGGTGACGCGGAGGTGGTCAACTGCCCGGTACCGACGACGGTCGCCACTCGGTCTTCGTCGCCTAGGATCGTCTGGTTCTCAAGTGTGGTGACGGTGAACTGAATCGGCCCTTCGATCATGGCGCCGGCGTACGCGAACGCGACGTTGGCCCGCCACGTGGCGTTGACGGCCATGGGCCACTGGAAGAGGTCGAGGGCGCGTTCGGTGCGGGTGCCGTCGGCGGCGTCCTGTGGGACCTCTGGATCCAGGTCCAAGGAATGGTTGCCGCCCCAGACGTCGCCCCAGTGGTACCGCGTGACGGCGTCCTCCCGCGTGGTCACGGTGGTCGAGTAGCCTTGGACGTCGGCCTCGACGACGACGATCGTCGGCGACAACTGCGTCGACCACGGCAAACCAGTGAAATCGCGGGAGACCGTGATGTCGTACGTCCACCAGTCGCCGACGCCCCACTCGGGACGCGGAATCTCGTCGGCGGCCTGGTCGTCCGGACGGGACGGCTCCGTCGGTTCCGGCTCTTCCTCCGGGCCGTCGCCGGCGCAGCCGGCAAGCAGAAGTGCCGCGACCACCGCCACAGTAACGCCTCGCACGTCCCGACCTCAGACCAGGGGCGACGGCGTGGCTTAAAGCCCTGACGGTTGGGCGGTTTCCTTCAAGCCGGTTCCAGGTGTTTCAGGATCGTCTCGTACGTCTCCTGGATGGACTGCTTGCCGGTGTTGAGGATGATGCACTTGGCCGCCCGCATCTCGTCGCGGAAGAACTTCTCCTGTTTCGCGTGGTTGGGCGCCAACAGGTAGGGGTTGTACCACGGCTCGCTGCCGTACGTGCCCCACTTCTCCTTGGGCCCGGCGCCCGGCCGGATGAGCGTCCGGCCCTCCTGGAGCACCTCGATCGCCTCGTCGGTGGACAGTTCGACCTCGGCCGGCGACTCGTCGTCGCGGCGCAACAAGACGATCAGTTTCATGTTGGCGCGGTTGAGGATCTTCTCGCGGCCCAGCATCCATTCGCGCGGCAGGATCGCACGGCTGTTGCCGAAGCCCCAATAGCAGTGGTCGAGGCCCATGTCCGTGATGCCGCACGGTTCGTCGCCCTCGTGGTGGCATTCGTCCGGGTCGGTCAGGACGTTCTCGACCTTGCACCGGTCGAAGACCGGGCGCAGCCAGTCCTCCTCGTACGCGTTCTCGGTGCGCACGTAGATGCGCCGCTCCGGCTGGTTCACGTAGAGTTCGAGGTTCTCGATCTCGTCGGCGTTCTCCGGGTGGCGGATGTAGATCCAGTCGTCACCCAGCAGTTTCCCTTTGGGGTGCTGGATGATCTTGTTGACCTGCGTGGTCTTGCCCGTGCCGGTGGGCGCGACGATGACGACGCCTTTGCCGTCGACCTCGGCGCACGCGCCGTGGATCGAGTGGGTGTTGAAGTTGTCCTCGAGGATGACGGCGGCCATCCCTAACGCCCAGGACTTGCATTGGCCGTAGTATTCGGTGTTGACGAAGACGCTCGTGTTCCGTTCCTTGCAGTAGTAGGCGTGGGGCTCCTTGCCCGGCACGTCCTTGACGCTGTAGATGAAGGCCTGCGGATGGATCGACCCGTCGTTGGGTCCGGGGTACCAGTTCTCCACCCAGAACTCGTACTGGTGGCGGCTGTTGGTGACCAGGCGGACGAGGACACCGTTGATGTTGGCGTCCCACTCGTACCGCTCGGACTCGTCGAGGTGCGGCAGCACTTCGGCCAGCAGCGAGTCGAGCTTGTTGACGGTCAGATCCTTCGTGGAGCCGACGCGGCCCTTGGACTCCGTGTGATAATTGTCCAGGGCCGTCGCGTCCGCCTCCTTCGTTGGGACAGTGGTCGACAAAGGCATAAGGATGCGCCTCGGGGGCGGCCTACAACCAAGCGGTATTTAACGGGTATGGTGC
>CAZXJU010000169.1:0-4930 GCA_964641035.1 uncultured Halobacteriales archaeon
AGGTCGTGCCCTCGTACTTGATCTCGGCGGCCGAGTCGGCCGGGTCGAGCTCCATCTTGCACACAGGGTCCTGGACCATGAGACGGAATCGCAGGCTCGCGTTGATAAAGTGTGCGTTGCGCCGCCAGGCTGGTTAGGAGAGCGTAATCAGGCCGATGATGGCAAGGGCCGTCGTCGCGAGGGCGATTCCGAGGAGGACCAGGCGACCGGCGACGAGGCCAGGTTCGCCTTCAAATCGGAACATGACGGGCATGTTATGCGCGCCTCCGCGATTTAAGGATTTCCAGGGGCCTCGTCTCGGCGACGATGGCCGCGGCCGCCGTCGACCAGAGCCCCGCGCGGTCCGTTGGTGGATCGGCGACGCCTTGCGTGCCACCGCCGACGGCCTCCAGACTCGCCAGAAGCGCAACAAGCCAGATCAGGGAGCGGTCGAGAAGAAGGAGGATGGCGCTTCCATGAGGGTTCGCTGCGTCGTGGGGGCCGATGGCTTGATTGGTTCCCGCGTTTGCGGGTCCTCTGGCTGGCCTACGCGGTCGGGCGCTCGACGAGCGCGATGATCTGGCGGACGACCTTGTCGTACGTGGTGTCGTTGAGGCGGGCGAAGCTGCGTTCGACGAGTTGCTTCTCAACTTGGAGCACCTTGTCGGCGCGGACCATGCTTGGGCGGGGGAGGTGGCCTTCGTGGAGATCCGCCTGGGCGAGGGGCACCTTGTACGGAGACGGGCGGAGGTTCGATGTGATGGCGCACACGATGATGTCGTCGTGGCGGCGGTTGTACGCGTCTTGGGATACGATCAGTGCGGGACGGAACTTGCTTCGGCGCCGGTCTGAGAACGGCAGTTGGACCCATACGATATCCTGTTGGTTCATGCTGCCTCGTGGGCCTGGTCCCAGACGTCGTCCTCGTCGTCCCATGCGCGCGCCAGCGCCCTGTGGGCCAAGGTTTTCCAGGGGCCGGCCAGGTCGTCGAGCACGTCCGCTTCACGCCGGAGGATGATGTGGTCGCCGCGCTCGACGAGTACCAGCACCGAATCGCCCTCGATTCCCAGGTCGCGGCGCATGTCTTCTGGGATGACGAGTTGGCCGCGATCGTTGACCTTCACGGTCCGAAGTTTCTCGGTTCGATTGGACATACTAGTATGATTGGTATGATTCATGGGTCTATATCTTGCTTGTGCTGCAATCGCCCGCCGATGCCCTTTCAACCGCCGTCGGATGCCTGCCGTGTAACCATGAGCGCGATCGTGCAGGGTGGCCGAGCCCGGGGTCGAGCGGCGCGCCCACAACGTTTAATTAGTTATTTGCGCAATTGCGCAAGTATGCAAGAACGGTTCCCTGAATCCTGGAAGACCATCCTGGACGTCCTCCAAACAAGCCCCAACCCTCTCGCCCTGTCCGCCGTCGCCGAACGGGTCGACCTGGCCCCCTCGACGGTCCACCGCCACCTGAGCCAGATGGACCGGGTCGGCCTCGTCCGCCGCACCGGCCGTCGAAAGGACGCCCGCTACGAGTCGCGGCCCTTCGTCTCCACATTCTGGACCGCGCCCGTCCACGCCCTGCGCGCCCGGACCACCACATCCACGTGGCTTCGGTTCGAATGGGCCGAGGGCGCGCTGGTCGATTGGCGGTTCCCGTTGGTCAGCCGTCTGCCCGACGCGGATGCGCAGCGGACGATCCTTCGCCTGCTCGACGCGGCGTGGAAGCGCGGGGTACTCACCCCTTGGCTCCGATGCGCGCACGACGTCGACCTCGCCCAAGAGATCCCTCCGGACCGGCGCGAGGAGATTCGGTCCCGGCTCGCCGACCCCGACCATCACGGAGGCACCACGTGGGTCGTCTATGGAAGCGCCGCCCGCGGCGACGCACGCGCGGAATCCGACATCGACCTGCTTGTGATCCTGCCTGCCGACCGGCCCGAAGACGGGCCCCGACCGCCGCTCAAGGCCGAGATCGGACGCCTGGTCGACGACATCAACCTCGGAGCATCCCGTTCGATCGACCTGGTCACCGTACCACGTGACGGCTTCTTCGACGAGTTGCCCACGCCGCTGCGCAACGCCATCGTCCGCGAAGGCACGACCGTCCTTTCCACCTTCCCAGGCGGCGAATTCATCGAGGCCACCCAGGAGGACGCAGCGGATGAAGGATGAAACGAGCCTGATGCTCGACCGCGCTCAGGAATTCCTCGAATCCGCGGTCTCCGACCTCGACGCCGACCCGCCTCGGCCACACGTGGCGTACGCCGACGCGCGCACCGCCGCGGAGCTGGCCGGCAAGGCGCTGCTGCTTGACGCGACCGGCTCCTACCCGAAAGAGCACGCGATTGGCGGCGCCCTCTACCAAGCCGACCTCATGCCGCCCGATACGGACCCGCGGGCGCTCGATCGGTTCCTGCGCGACCATACCCGGGCCCGCTACGGATTCCTCGACCGGCTTGGGACCGAGGACGCCCAAGACGCCATCGAATTGGCCCGTCGGCTGGTGCGGCACGCTGAGGATCTCGTCCGGCGATGATGGCGTCCCGGAGTCGGCTGGCCCGGCCGGGATCCGCTCCCCTTAGGCGATCCTACGCAGCATTCTCCCTTACCCGAAGGTTGATAACCCTGTGAGGCGAGCACCTTCCATGTTTCCTTTGGCCCACCTTGCGGCGGCGTTGTTGGTGGGCCGCGTCGCGCAGGCCATGAACCCGCAGAGGGCGGGCCGGCTCCGCTGGTGGGCGCTCGGAGGGATCCTGCCCGACCTCATCGACAAGCCGTTGGCGCTGCTCGGACCGGCCTTCGAGGGCTACGGGCGTGGCGCGGGCCACACGCTCCTCTTCGTCCTCCTTTTGATGACCGTCGGTCGTCGCGTGGACGCCTTCCCGTCCGTCGGTCTCGGCGCCGCGACCCACCTCCTTCTCGACGCGCCGTGGACGTTCGCGGCCGTCTTCGCGTGGCCGCTCTTCGGCTTCGTCCCGGCGGCCGGCGTCGACGTCGGCGTTCAGGGGTACTTTGCGATCCTTTTCGGGAACGTCCACGTGTGGGCAGGCGAACTCGTCGGAGCCGCCGTCCTCCTCGCGTTGGGCCTCGAGTGGTTCGTCGGGCGCGGGGCGACGCCGACGAGGCCGGCCGTGAGCGTCGATGTGGTCGTCGCCGGCGAGGCGACGGATGCGGCGGTCGTATCGAGTGACCGCCGCGGATCGTACGCATCGGGCGACGCGGTGCGCCACGTCGACCTTCGTTGAGCGGAACGTCGGGTCGGCCGTCGGCGGCTCGACAGGTCCGAGGCCGCTTGCGTCCGGTCGCGGGGCGTTTGGCGATGGCCGCGTCGATCGTCGCGCGTCCGCGCTCCGCGTCGCGCCTAGCCTTCTGCTTCGACGAGCCGGAGATCGATCTGGTCGCCGGGGAGCGAGATCCGATGGGGCTTGCCTTTGCCCGCCGTTTCCACGTCCAGGAGACCGAGCTCCTTCAGCACGCGGACGTCCTCGCTGACGTTCTTGATGTCGCGGTGCACGGTGCGGGCCAGCGCTCGTGTGCTTGGTACGGCTCCCGCCACGCCTTTGAGGGTCAGGAGGAGTTGGAGCCGTTGTACGGTGAGTTTGTCGATGGCGGAATCGGGGATGATGACTTCCCGGGTCTCGTGAATCACCTGGCCTGGATTCTGGTCTTGGTACTCGGTCCAATCGTGCAGCGCGACCTTGGCCATCACGTCCTGGGGATGCTCCGCGACGTGCTTCTTGAGCACTTGCAGGGAGCCGTAGGTTTCGCGGGCCTGCTCCCGGAGTTCTCCGACCGTCTTGCGCTGGCGGATGGTGACCTTCATGACAATTCCTCCCGGAGTTCGTCCAGGTCGAGGTACCCAGCCGTCGCAAGCTGGTGGCGGATGGCGGCTGCCGCTTCGGTGGCCGTGAGGTCCTCGCGGAGGAGGTGGCGGTCCTCTGCGTCCCAGCTTCCGATGTGCATGTGCGGTCTCCGGCCCCTGTGCTTGTTGTCGATCTTGACGTCGGGCGCGCCCGCGAGGATGACCCATCGGCCGTCTTCCTCGTGCCGTACGAGGAGGATCCCGACGGGCACGTTCCAGGCTTGGAAGCCCGGCGGCTTCCTCATTGCCATCTAGGGCCCCTTGAAGTATAAAATACTGATGGTGTTTCGACCATCAGTCCTCGCCGGTGCGGCTGGATGAGGTCGTGGATCCCCGTGGCGGGGCTCGGTTTCCAGGAGGCTCGCCAGAGGGGCGACAAGCCAGACCCGGTAGCGGTCGAGAAGCCGGAGGATCGGCGCGTCCATGAGCACTCGATCGACGAGCGGACCTCAAAGCCTGGTTGGTAATGCGGTTTGCACGTCGATGCGTCGGGCCCGGCGGTTTCCACGAGGTGGGGAGCGAATGGCGATGCGCAGGCTGCCTGGTCAACGGCCAGGTCCGGTTCGTCCCGGGCCGCCAACCTCGTCGTCGGGGTTCACGCCGCGCAGGCGCAGGAAGTTGCCTGCGCGCACGACTCGACGTCCGAGGCCGCGAAGATTCACGGCGCCCGGCGGCCGCGGACAGGTCAGTGGAGGAACCGGTCGGCGAGGTCCTTTGTTGTGACGACGTCGACGCCGGCCTCGCTGGCGAGCGGTCGGTCGTGGGTCCAGAGTGCTGCGTCGATGGCGAGGCAGCAGGCGACGTAGGCCGCGTCGTTACGTCCGGCGCGTCGGCAGCGGCGGATCGCCTCGGCGGCCTGGGGCGCGATGAGGGCCGCGGGAACCATCTGGACGCGGTCGAGCAGGCGGGCGAGGAGGGTCTGGACGCGCACGCGGTCGACCTTGCCGCGGCGGGCGACCTCGTCGATATGGCGGCCCGCCTCGACGCGGAGGCGTTCGGGTGCGTAGAGGTCGAGCGGGGCGTGCAGGAGGAGTTCGCGTGTCGTGCCGTTTCGGATGAGGCCGCTGAGGACGACGTTTGCGTCGACGAC
>CAZXJU010000170.1:0-4919 GCA_964641035.1 uncultured Halobacteriales archaeon
CGAATGCAGCATCCAGCGGCGTCACCAGAAGATCATCGAGGAGGCGCCCAGCCCGGCGCTTTCCGAGAAGGAACGCCAGGACGTGGCGGAGCGCGCGGTCCGCATGGTCGAGGCGGCGGAGTACACGAACGCGGGCACCGTCGAGTTCCTTTACCAGGATGGCGAGTTCTACTTCAACGAGATGAACACGCGGCTGCAGGTCGAACACCCCGTCACGGAGATGATCCTTGGGGTCGACCTCGTCAAAGCCCAGTTGCGGGTGGCCGCCGGCGAAGACCCGGAGATCCGGCAGGACCGGCTTGCGATCGACGGGCACGCCATCGAATGCCGCATCAACGCGGAAGACCCGTTGCACGACTTCCGGCCGACGCCGGGCCGCGTCGCGCGATGGGAGCCGCCGGCCGGCGACGGCGTACGCGTCGACGCCGGACTCCGCCAAGGATGGACGGTACCCAGCCAGTACGACTCGCTGGTGGCGAAGCTCATCACGTGGGGCCCCGACCGGACGGCCGCTCTCCAGCGGATGCGGGGAGCGCTCGACGAGATGGTGCTCGACGGGTTCGCCACGAACCGACACCTCCATCGCAAGATCTTCGACGACGACGCGTTCGTCAAGGCGGAGATGTCGACGCGGTTCCTGGAAGAACGGGGCGTCCTCGCCGCCCTCAAGGAGGACGCGGTGGCGCGACGCGAAGAGGCGGTCGCGCTGGCGGCCGCGCTCGCTTTCGCGCCAAAAGGCGGCCTGGGCGCGTTGAGCGTCCAACACACGACGCCCGGGAGGATCGACGGATGAGGATCGAACTCGTCGTCGACGGCGTCCCGTACGACCTCCTCATCGACCGCGAAGAGGACACGGTCGCCGTCGAGGCCGGCGGCGAGACGTACGAGGCCAAGGTCGGCCGCGTGCACGACGGTGTGTTCGAGGTCGACATCGGCACGCGGACCATTTCCGTCGACGTCCGGTCGACGGAGTCGGCGCGCGTCGACGGGGCGGACGTGTCGTTCCGCGTGGCGCGGTTCGACCCGACGGGAGCCGCCGGCATCGGCCCTGGCGCCGACGGCCTGGTCCGGCCGCCCATGCCCGGTTCGATCGCGCGGCTGTTGGTCAAGAAGGGCGACAAGGTCGACAAGGGCGCCCCGCTGGCCGTGTTGGAGGCCATGAAGATGCAGAACGAGATCACGGCGCCCGTCAAGGGCGTGGTACGAAAACTCAATGCGAAGACCGGCGACGCGGTGACGCTGGCCGACGTCGTGATGGAGATCGAGGTGGAGGAGTAACGATGACCCGAGCCAAGACGGAATCAACGGAGCAAGGCCGCGTGGAGCGTGTCGAGGCCGAGACGGAGAAGATTCACGAGGGCGGCCCGAAGAAGTACCGCGACCGCCTGCCCGAGCAGGGCAAATTGTTCGTGCGCGACCGGCTCGACCTCTTCTTCCCCGGCGGCCCCTCGTACGAAGACGGCCTGTTTGCCAACAACCTGGCCGACGACCAGTTGCCCGCCGACGGCATGGTCACCGGCGCCGGTGTACTCGGCGAGCGCACCGTCTACTTCATGGCCAACGACTACACGGTGAAGGCCGGGTCGATGGCCGAGCGTGGCGTCGAGAAGTTCCTGCGCGTCCAGGAACGGGCGTTGAAGGCGAAGAAGCCGGTGCTGTACCTGGTCGACTCCTCCGGAGCCCGCATCACGGACCAGGCGGGCTTCTTCGCCCAGCGAGACGGCATCGGCCGCTACTTCTACAACCACTCGATCCTCAGCGGAAAGATTCCGCAGGTCAGCGTCCTCTACGGGCCCTGCGTCGCGGGCGCCGCCTACATCCCGGTCTTCTGTGATTTCACGATCATGGTGCGTGGCATGAGCGCGATGGCGATCGCGTCGCCGCGCATGGTGGAAATGGTCACCGGCGAGAAGACGGACCTCGAGGAGCTCGGCGGGCCCGACATGCACATGCGGGAATCCGGTTCCTGCCACCTCATCGCCGAGAACGAGGAGGACGCAGCGCGCCTCGTGTGGCGGCTGATGACGTACCTGCCGGACAACTGCGACGAGCGGCCGCCGCGCTACGAGCCGATGCCAGCCGCGGCGTCCGGGCCGACGCTCGACGCGATCGTGCCGGAGGACCCGAACAAGCCGTTCGACGTGCACAAGCTGCTCGACGGCGTCGTCGACGAAGGGTCCTTCTTCGAGATCTCCGTCGACTTCGCGCCGGAGATGGTCACGGCCTTCGCCCGGGTCGGCGGGCGCGTGGTCGGCATCGTGGCCAACAACAGCCTGCACCGCGCCGGCGCCATCTTCCCCGAGTCGGCTGACAAGGCGGCCGAATTCATCACCAAGTGCGACGCGTACAACATCCCGCTCTTGTACGTGTGCGACACGCCCGGGTTCATGGTGGGAAAGGACGTCGAACGCAAGAGCATCCTCAAACGCGGCAAGAAGTTCATCTATGCGACCTCCACGGCGACGGTGCCCAAGTTCTGCATCGTGGCGCGCAAGGCGTACGGCGCCGGCATCTACGCGATGTGCGGGCCGGCGTTCGAGCCGGAGGCGACGCTGGCGCTGCCGACGGCCGAGATCGCCGTGATGGGCGCCGAGGCCGCCGTCAACGCCGTCTACCGGCGTCACATCGACCGGATCGACGACCCGAAGAAGCGCGAGAAGTTCATCGAAGAGAAGCGCAAGGAGTACCGGCGCGACGTCGACATCCACGTCAGCGCCCACGACCTGGTCGTCGACCACATCGTGCCCGCCTCGAAGCTGCGCGGCGAACTCGTGCGTCGCTTGTCCGCGATTGAGGACAAGGAGTTCCCGCTCCCCGAAAAACGCCACGGGACCGTCATATGACGGGTACCAGGCGGTGGTTTGGCCTCGTGCCTTTGATATAAGTAGACCGCCACTCAAAACTGGGTTCTGCGCCGATGGCTCGTTGGGTGAAGTCTGCGCGCATCCCGACCGATCCGGTCGCCGCCGAGAAGGTGTTCGCCGCCGAGAAGAACGTGGCCATCGTACGCACCCTGGTCATCGCGTTCAACGTCGCAGTCTACTTCCTCCTGATGGACAAGGCCGGCACCGTCTACTGGCTGGCGGTCCTCGTCTCCGTGGTCGCCGTCGCATACGCCGCCCTCGTCCAAGTCTTCCGACCATGGCGGCGCTACCAGGTCTTCCTTTCCAGCTATTTCACGTCCGCCACCGACGGCTCCCTCATCACCCTCTGGATCATCGCCACCGGCGGCTTCGAATCGCCCTTCTACGTCCTGTGGTACATCAGCCTCGCCGCCATCGCGTTCCGCTACGACCAGCGTACGACGCTGACCGTCGGCCTCGTCTATGTCGGCCTCTACGTCGGCCTGCTGGCCTTCATCAACGAACTCTTCGTCGACCCGGTCACGCTGCTGGTACGGCTCGGCTACATCTTCCTCATCGGCGGCCTGTTGGGACTGATCGCACGGGAGACGTTCGCGCAGGTACGCGGAAAACAAGAGTTCCGGCAACTGGCCGAGATGGCGCGCGCCGTCAGCGAGACGCCGCGCATGGAGTCCGCGCTCGACCACGTCCTGCGCACCGCCATGGCGCTCACCGCGTCGGACCGCGGCGCCGTCTACCTCCTGCAGCCTGACGACCGGGCCCTATACTGTGCCAAAGCCGTGAACCTCAGCGACGAATACGTCGCACGACGCACCGACGTATTCGGCGAACTGCCCGGCGCGCAGCTGCTCCGAGTCGGCGGCTACCTGCACGTGCGCGACGCGCAGACGGATCCACGGCTGGAGCCGTTGCGCGACCAGGTGGTCCGCGAAGGGTTCCACACGTACGCCGTCTTCCCGTTGATCCTCCACGGCGACCACATCGGACTGCTGTCGCTCTACCGCGACCGGGAGCAGCCGTTCACCGGTGAGGAGGTGCTTGTGGCGCAGAACCTGAGCAACCACGCCGTCACCGCAATCGAGAACGCCCGCCTCTTCCAGGAACTGCGGGAGAGCGAAGAGCGGTTCCGTGCCGTCGCCGAGTCCGCCCAGGACGCCATCGTGACCATCGACGAGGAGGACGCGATCATCTTCGCCAACCAGGCCGCGGTACACCTGTTCGACACGCCCCGCGAAGATTTGTTGGGACGCCGCATCGACGACCTGCTGACACCCGATTCCCGCCGTGCGTACCAGAACGCGCCACGCGTACCCGACGACGACCAACACCAGGAGACGTCCTCCCGGACGCCGCCGCTTGAACTGGACGCGCTGCGACGCCACGGCGAGGAGGTCCCCATAGAACTTTCGATGGCCCGCTGGCACGTCGGCGACGACGAGTATGGAACCGCCATCATGCGGGACCTGACGGACCGTCGGCGCGCCGAGGAGGAACGCCTGCGGGCCGTCGAACACATGAAGGAGGTCGACCGGCTGAAGGAACTGGACCGGTTCAAGACGCAGTTCATCAACACGGCCGCGCACGAACTCGGCACGCCGTTGACGCCGATCCGACTTCAGCTCCGGCTCCTTCGTGACAAGGCCGAGGCGACCATGACGGACCCCGTGCGTCGCAGCATCGACGTTTTGGAACGGAACGTCGACCGGCTCATCACGCTCGTCCAGGACATCCTCGAGGGCGCCCGGCTGCAAGCCGACCGGCTGGGGATCGAACGCGACGAGATGGACCTGAACCGCGTCGTCATGGAAGCCGTCGAATCCTTCCACGACGCGGCGCGCGCCCAGGGTATCCGACTGGACACGAACCTCGAGCCCGGCCTCGTGGTGCACGCCGACCCGAAACGCATCACGCAGGTGCTCTTCAACCTCCTGAGCAACGCGTTGAAGTTCACGCCCGCCGAAGGGCGCATCACGGTCCGGACCCGAAAGATCAACGAGATGGGCCTGGTGGAGGTCGAAGACTCGGGCGCCGGCATCGAGAAGGAAAACCTGGACC
>CAZXJU010000171.1:0-4908 GCA_964641035.1 uncultured Halobacteriales archaeon
CCCTACGTTAGTTATAAATGGCCCAACCCGTGTCGGGCGGCCGAACCCCCGAAGCGGGGCCTGTGAAATCAATGGCAACCCAGAACCGACTGGCGTGGATGATCGGCGGACCCCAAGGCAGCGGTGTCGATTCGTCGGCGCGCATGTTCGCCCTGGCGTGCGCAAACGGCGGACTGTACCTCTACGGAAAGCGGGAGTATTACTCCAACATCAAAGGCGAGCATTCGTACTTCCAGATCCGGGTCAACGAACGCCCGATCCACAGTTCCATCCGGGACGTGCATGTGCTGGCGACGTTCGAGCCGGAGACTCTGCTGCGCCACGTGTACAGCGGTGAGGTCATCGGAGGCGGCGCCGCGATCTACGATCCCGGTGACCTCGACACGAAGATCGAGAAGATCGGGACCCTCGAATACAACGTCCGCCAGAAGATCCTCGACGAGCTCGAGGAGGCCGGCCTGGAGCCGACGGTCGGCAGCGTCGTCAAGAAACTGTCCGACGAGAAGGGCATGAAGCGGTTCGAGGTGCCCTACGAGGAGATCCTCGAATCGATCGGGGAGGAACTGGGCGTCAAGCAGTTCGCGAAACTGCAGATCATCAAGAACACGATCTGTGTGGGCGCCAGTTTCGGCGCGCTCGGCTACGACCTCGACGTCGTCATCGAGACCGTCGAGGACATCTTCTCGGCCAAGAGCGACCGGGTCAAGAAGATGAACCGGCTCGCCATCGAGAAGGGCTACAACCACATCCAGGAGAACTACGGCACCATCGACTACAAGCTGCGCAAGGTCGAACGGAAGGATGCCACGCGCAAACTCTTCCTGCAAGGCACGCAGGCCGTAGCGATGGGCAAGATCGCCGCCGGCTGCCGGTTCCAGACGTACTACCCGATCACCCCGGCGACCGACGAGTCGGAGTTCCTCGAAGGCCACCCGGACGGCAAGGTCGTCGTGATGCAGGCCGAGGACGAGATCGCCGCCATGTCGATGGCGATCGGTGCCGCGCTCTCCGGCGCGCGCGCCTCGACGTCGACCAGCGGCCCCGGCTTCAACCTGATGGTCGAACCGTTCGGCTGGTCCGGAATCAACGAGGTGCCCATCGTCCTCATCAACTACCAGCGTGGTGGTCCGTCGACGGGGTTGCCGACACGGCACGAACAGGGCGACCTGAAGTTCGCGCTCAACGCCGGACACGGCGACTTCCCGCGCATCGTGCACAGCCCCGGCGACCTGGAAGAGGCGTTCTGGGGCGCCGTCGACTCGTTCAACTGGGCCGAGAAGTACCAGATGCCCGTCGTCTTCCTGCCGGACAAGAACCTGGCCAACAACTCGATCCTCGTCGACGACTTCGAGTTCGAGAAGGTCCGGATTGATCGCGGCAAGCTCCTGGCCGACGACAAGGTCGAGGAGCACGTGTCCCGCAACGGCGGCGACTACTTCGAACGGTTCTCGTTCGAGGAGGACGGCGTCAGCCCCCGCAGCGTCCTGGGGCAGAAGCACGGCATCCACTGGCTGACCGGCGACGAGCACGACCCGCGCGGACACATCACCGAAGACCCGACGATCCGGATCAAGATGATGAACAAGCGCCAGGCCAAACTGGATTTGGCTGCCAAGGAGATCCCGCGCGACAAGAAGCTCGGGTTCTACGGTCCGGAGGACGCCGACCTGACCATCGTCAGCTGGGGTTCCAACAAGGGCGCCATCATCGACGCGATGCACGCCCTGAAGGACGACGACGGCCCGACCGTCAACTTCCTGCACGTCAAGCTCCTCAACCCGTTCCCGACCGAGGAAGTCACCGAGATCCTCGACAAGGCGAACAAGACGGTGCTGATCGAACAGAACTTCAGCGGCCAGCTCGGCGGCTGGATCCGCGAAAACACGGGCATCGACATGGACCACAAGATCCTGAAGTTCACCGGCCGGCCGATGACGGAGGACGAGATCGTCGACACGATCCGGTCGATCGCCAGCGGGAAGGCCGAAGCCAAGGAGGTGCTCACGCATGGCGTCTAATGCGGAGGCGGAGCAGGCGAAGAAGCCGAAGCCGGCCGACTACAAGGAGGACATCCACAACGACTGGTGTCCCGGCTGCGGCGACTTCGGCATTCTCAACGCCGTCCAGATGGCGCTGGCGGACATGGAGCTTCCCAACCACAAGGTCGCCATGTTCAGCGGCATCGGCTGCAGCGGCAAGACGCCGCACTACATCAAGGCGTACGGGATCCACACGTTGCACGGCCGCGTCCTCCCGTTCGCGCAGGGCGCGAAGCTGGCCAAGCCCGACCTCGAAGTCATCGCCGTCGGCGGCGACGGCGACGGGCTCGGCATCGGCGCCGGCCACTTCGTGGCGGCCGGACGCCGCAACATCGACATGGCCTACATCATCCACGACAACCAGGTGTACGGCCTGACCAAGGGCCAAGCGTCGCCCACGCTGCCGGCGGAGGCGCAACCGAAAAGCCTACCCAAGCCGAACCTCATGGGAGCCGTGAACCCGTTGGCGCTCGCGTTGGCCACCGGCTACACGTGGATCGGCCGCGGCTACTCGTACGACATCAAGAACCTCAAGGAGCTCATCAAGGAGGCCGTCGCCCACAAGGGCATGGCGTTCCTGGACATCTTCCAGCCGTGCCCGACGTACAACGACATCAACACGAAGGAATGGTACGGCGGCGAAGGCCTTCCGAACGGGCAGACCCGGACGTACCTCCTTTCGGACGAGGACTACGACGGGACCGTCGAGGACCCGACGGACGCCAAGGCCGTCTCCGAGAAGAAGGCGGCAGCCTTCCAGAAGATGCTCGAGGGCCCGGACCGTTTGCCGTTGGGCGTCTTCTACAAGATCGATCTGCCGACCATGGACGACAAGCTGGAGAAACGGATGGGCGACTACCGGAAGAACTCGCCCGCCACCATGCGGATCGCCAATGACGACGGGTCGACGCCGGTCGACATCAAGAAGATGATGGACGAGGCGGCCGTGCGCGGGTTCTAGGACGCGTGGCGCGGCGACCCTTGCCCGCCGTCCCGGTCGGCACCGCCGCCGAACGATTCCGGCGTTTGGCGCAGTCGTTGCGCGATGCGCAGCCGGTCGATTTCGTCCAGAAGCACGCGGATGCGCTCCGCGTCCGTCATGCCGGCCCTCCCGTGCTTGCGCAATCGTTCGAGAAGTTCGTCCGAGACGGAGAATTCAACGGCCACGACGGCGACGTCGTGCTCTACCGTGATAAAGCCAGCGGCCGCGGGCGTGCCTATTTGGACGCCGCCGCGTATGGCGGGCCGTGCTCACCGAGGAGCAGCGCCGGCAGATCCTAAAGGAGAGCCTGAAGCGGCAGGTGCCACGGATCGTGTTGGCCGTCGAAGCGCTCGATCAGGGTGCGGACGCGCCCGCAACGCACCGGTCAACCTTGAGACGGGCGCTCCACAAGGTCAAGACCGACGCCAACGCCGCGGACCTGGAGGCCCTGGCGCAGGTGGCAGGCCACCTGGAGCGGGCGGTCGAGGCCGCCGGCAAAGACTCGGACTTCGAACTGGACCTGCCGCTTGTCGACGAGGCCGCCCTCGCCTTCCAAGAGGCGGAGCAGGCGCTGCCGGAATCGGAGCCTAAGATCGGAAAAGGGGTGAGGGATCGGGCGCGCAAACTAGGGAACAAGGCGCGCGCCCGATTGCGCGGCGGCGGTCTTACGCCTTCTTAAGATACGGGAGGCCCGTCTTCGGGTTCTTCCCTACGACGTAGCCGTCGGGCATGTCGCACGGCTCTCCGCTCTTCGGTTCCTTCTTCGCGAAGAAGTAGATCGTCTGCGTGCGTCCACCCTTCAGCGTCACTTCGCGCTTGTGCAGCGTGTAGCCATCCATTTGGTACGCCATGGTTTCATCCATCCTTGACGCGCACGAAACGCGCCAACTATTGATACCTGGATTTTCGTTAAAAGTGTTGTCATTTCAGTCTGGAGAAGATTATAAACAATGAACAAGCAGTATAAAAAGGGGGCAGAGGGTGGGCCCTAAGAGGGGCCCTTGGGAGAGCCTTGGAAGGCCTACGCCTTCTTCAGGTACGGGAGCCCCGTGCGCGGGTTCTTGCCGACCTTGTAGCCGACCGGCATGTCGCACGGCTTGCCGCTCTTCGGCTTGTTGCGCGCGAAGAAGTAGATCGTCTGCTCGCGTCCGCCTTTCAACGTCACATCCCGCGTGTGCAGGGTGTACCCATCGGTCGTGTATGCCATTTGCATCCATCCCGGCGTGGTCATGCCACGCCAAGACGGATTACGAGGAATTTGTTTGATATATGTTGCCATTTGAACCGGTTTATGTAAGGAGTGGGTGGCCTCGCGGATTACTGGACGCTTCGCAACATCCCGCGCAAATCGCTCGAGACGCCCGTC
Source organism: uncultured Halobacteriales archaeon (assembly GCA_964641035.1). Taxonomy (GTDB): domain Archaea; phylum Thermoplasmatota; class E2; order JACPAO01; family JACPAO01; genus CAZXJU01. The sequence goes on from CAZXJU010000171.1 coordinate 4,388, forward strand.
TTCCGGATCTCCCAGCTCAACTTGACCGGCTTGATCTGGCCCTTGAAATGCTGCTTGCCGACGATCTTCAGCATCGTCGCCACGTGCTTGGCCAGGCGCCGGTACGGCATCGGCTCCGACGGCGTGATCTTCATCAGCGTCCGCTTCGGTTCGATCTCCAACACGTCCACCAGGAAGATGTCCTTGACCCGGTCGCCCTCCTCGGTCGGGTCCTTCTGCATCTCGTATAGGTCGAAGACCTCGGTGAGCTGGAACATGGTCATCAGGTCGAGCGCCGGATGCTCGATCTCCATCAGGAACGGGAAGTTGACGTTGACCGCGTCCTCGGTACGTTCTCCGAGACGGTCCGCCTGTGCCGGCTTCGTAGGCATAGGCCCACCAGCGAGGTCACGGTAGAAAAAGGCGGCGCGTCACGCGGACGTCGGCGAATCCGACAACGGCTCCTCGGACGCCAGCCCGGCGAAGACGCCCACCAGGAGGAGCGGCAGCCCGTACGCGGCGTGCGGCCGGCCGATGGAATC
>CAZXJU010000172.1:0-2869 GCA_964641035.1 uncultured Halobacteriales archaeon
GAACTGCGGATCCGGTGGACGCTCCAGCAGGCCATCGTCTACTCGTTCTTCGCCGTCGCGTTCCTGGCGACCAGCGAAAGCATCGAACGGCTGTTCGACGTCGACGGCACGATCCCCGGCATCCTCGTGGCGCTTCTGATCGCGTTGGCCATCCGTCCGCTGGAGGCGCTTGCCTCCACCTTGGCCAAACGGCTGATGCCTCACGTCAAGGACACCGACGAATACCGGACCGGACGACGCCTCGACGTCTACCGTGCCACCCTCGAGAAGGCGTTGCGAGACGGCGAGATCACGAACCGCGAAGCCCGGCTCCTGCGCGGCCTGCGACAGGACCTCGAATTGCCCAAGGAAGCCGCGATCCGCGTGGAACGGGAGGTCATCCAGGCGATCGGACCACCCACACTGAAACCTCCCAGCGCATCGGGGCCTTCATCTAGCGGACCTTCCATGCGCGGCGCATGAGCCCCGACGTGAGAGCGCTCCGGAAGCAGTTGAAGAACGTGGCCAGCCCCGCCGTCCTCGATGCCGTGCTGAAACGCCACGGCCACGCCGCACACCTCGGCCGGCTCGTCACGCCGACGCCCGGCAAGGTCCTCTTCGGCCGCGTCGCCACACTCCAATACCTGCCGCTCCGCAACGACCTGCGCGACGAAGGCAAGAACAGTTTCGCCGCCAAGTTCTACGAATCGCTCGGCGACGGGCCCTTCGACGACCGGGTCTTGGTACTCGTCTCCGGCGGGCATCCCGAGGAGAGCCTGGGCGGCGGGACGAAGCTGAGTCGGCTCGAGAACCACGGCCTGGCCGGGCTCGTGGCCGACGGCCAGCTGCGCGATTTCCATGAACTGGCCGACTACGGTTTCGTGTCGTACTGCCGCGGCGAGACCGCGCAGCCAGGCGACGGCGTCCTGATGCCGTGGTCGGCCAACCAGGTCGTCAGCTTCGGCGGCGTCACCGTGGCCCCCGACGACTTCGTGTACGCCGACGAACACGGCGCCGTCGTCATCCCGGGCGCCGACGTCGAAGACGTCGTCAAGGAGGCGGTGCGGCTCGAGGAGGAGGACGCCAAGTGGATCCGTCGCATCAAGGACGAGGACCCGAAGGTGGTCCTCGCCGAGGGAAGCGGCGAGAAATAATCAGACGCCGGCGGCCCGCCGTTGCCGTGAATCCTCGGTCAAGAGGAACCCGAACCAGACGCCTTTCACGTTTCGGTAAAAGAGCAGGAGGCCCACGATGACGGTGCCGAAGACGGCCACTAGCAGCGTCGTCAACGCCCAGTCGGTCGTCAACAGCAGGACGAAAAGCACCGGCAGCGTCAGCAGACCGACCAGGAACTGGGCGATCATCACCGCGCCCGCGAAGTCCCCCGGACGTAGGCGGAAATCCGTACCGCACCGGCCGCAGGCGTCCGCCAGCGTCATCCAACCCGTGATCAGACGGCCTTCACCGCAGTAGGGGCAGCGCAGCCGCAGGCCGCGCAGCATGCCATGCATCCGGCCGACCTCCTCGTCCGTCACGCGGCCCCGTTGCATCGCCGCGTATTTCACGGTTCGGTCACGCGGGCCCAACCTTGAAGGTCCGCGCGACGTTGCGGGACCGATGATCCGACTGGTGACGCATCCGACCGGGTTCGACCATGCGTCCGAGGGGCATCCGGAACGACCCGACCGGTTGCGTGCGGCCCTCAAAGGCGTCGCACGGTGGGACGGACCGGTCGAACGCGTCGAGGCACAGCGCGCCCACGAGAACGCGGTCCGCGCGGTGCACCCCGACCCGTACGTCGACCGGATCCGCGACGGGTGCGAAACGGGGCCCACGTGGTTCGACGCGGACACGTACGCCGTGCCCGCCAGTTGGGACGCCGCGCTTTACGCGGCCGGCGGCGCCATCCAGGCGGCTGAGGACGCCGCCGACGGGACGCCGACGCTGTGCTTCGTCCGGCCGCCCGGCCACCACGCGACGCCCCAGAAGCCGATGGGGTTCTGCCTCTTCAACAACGTCGCGATCGCCGCGCACCATCTCACTGAACAAGCGCTTCGCGTGGGCATCTTGGACATCGACGTGCACCACGGCAACGGCACCCAGGACATCTTCTACGACCGCGAGGACGTACTCTACGTGAGCCTTCACCAGTCCCCATGGTATCCCGGCACCGGCGCCGTCGACGAGACCGGGACCGGTAAAGGGCAGGGCCACACGGTCAACCTGCCTCTTCCCTCCGGCACGGGCCACGTCGGCTGGCTGGAGGTCCTCGAAAACGCGGCGATCCCCGTCCTCGACGCGTACGGGCCTGACGTCATCCTGGTGAGCGCCGGGTACGACGCGCACACCGCCGACCCGTTGGCCGGCCTCTACCTGGTCGCGCCCACGTACCACGCGTGCCTGACGGCCGCGCGCACCATCACGCCCCAAATCGCCGTCTTCCTCGAGGGCGGCTACGACCTTGACGCCATCGAACGGTCCGTGGCCGCCACGTGCGCCGGCCTGGCCGGTCAAGAGAACCCGGAAGCCGAAGACGGTCCCGACGGGAAGCGGCCGTGGGCCGACCTGAGACCCCGCCTGGCCGAAGCGCACGGCGACCGGTGGCCGCTTTGCGACTGACCTCACTGCACGACGAACCGCGCCAGACCCGGATGGTCCCGAGCGAGCCGGCGCGCCAACCCGATGCGCAACCACGACGTCTGCCGGCGTACGGTGCGAAGCAACCGGCTAAGGACGTGCCCGTCGACCACGAGGCGGAAATCCGTACCCAAACCGCATAAACCCGTGCCGGCATGGCCCGCCCCCATGGTCTCGCCCCCCAGCGGCCCCGGTCCACACGAGGAGACGCACGAAGCCGGCCAATGGCTCGTCATCGTCCGATCCATCGTCG
>CAZXJU010000172.1:2969-4903 GCA_964641035.1 uncultured Halobacteriales archaeon
CACGAGGAGACGCACGAAGCCGGCCAATGGCTCGTCATCGTCCGATCCATCGTCGGCCAGGTCCGCCAGCGGCTCGAGGACGCATGGCGCATCCTGCCCGACGCCCGCCTGGGCGACCGGCAGGTCCACGCGTTCGCCGCCTTCGACGGACTGGGCGGCATGCCACGCGGCCAGGAGGGCTCCTGGGCCGCCGCCGACGCCCTACCAGAAACGTTGAAGGCCTCCGGGTCGCCCGACGGCGTCCTCGAACGGCTCAACAAGCCCGTCGTCGCCTCCGGCGGCAACACGACCGCCGACATCGCCTTGTTCTTCGCCGACGAGTCCCCCGGCGACGGCGTCCTCCTGGCCATCGGCGACTCCAGCGCGTACGATCTGTGGGAAGGCCAGCCGCGCCGGCTGGCGCCGCACGACGCGACCGGACCCACCAGCCTCACCGACTTCCTCGGCCTCAACTCCATCGGCGGCCACACCATCGGCATCCACATCCCCCCAGGCGGCAACCTCGTCCTGTGCACCGACGGCGTCGACGGCGTCGTCGGCCAACGCCGCCTCATGCCGCTTCTAGAAGCCAGACCCGACGACTTGGCCGCCCAGGCCGACCAGGTCCTTCGCCACGTCGAGGACGCCGGAAGCCCCGACAACGCCACCATCGTCGCCGCCCACCGACGCGCGTAATCTTATTACGACAGGCGGCCCTGGCGCCGCGTCGTGCTCGTCGACGCCTTCGGACGCCCGTTCGACACGCTGCGCATCAGCGTCACCGACCGGTGCAACTTCCGGTGCTTCTACTGCCACAACGAAGGACAAGGCGCCAGCGTCCGGCCCCAGGACGCCGACGACGAACAGGAACTCACGCCACGCGAGATCGAACGCATCGCACGGGCCGCCCGGTCCTTCGACGTCGGGCGCGTCAAACTCACCGGCGGCGAACCATTGGTCCGCGACGACATCGAGGAGACCATCCGACGGCTCGCCCGCCTCGGCCTCGACGTCAGCATGACCTCGAACGGCAGCCGGCTGGCCGAGCGGGCCGGCGCGTTGCGCGCCGCCGGCCTCGGCCGCCTAAACGTCTCCATCGACAGCCTGCACGCCCCGTCCTTCGCCAAGATCCGCGGCGGGCAACTGGGGCCCGTGCTCGACGGTGTCGCGGCCGCCCTCGACGACGGGCTCACGCCGCTGAAGCTGAACCTCGTCGTCGTGCCGCAGACCCGCGAGGCGATCGGACCGCTCATCGATTTCGCCGCGAAGCGGCCTGGCCTCGAAGTGCAGCTGATCCAGTTCATGCCGGAGATGGCACGCAGCTCGACCGACGCGCCCGACGTGGCGTCGGTGCGGTCATGGCTTGAAGCGCGCGCGGACCAGACGGAGGTCCGCCGGACCCACAACCGCCGCCGGTACCGCGTCGACGGCGCGTGGGTCGAACTCGTCGACCCGGTGGGGAACGCCGACTTCTGCCGGGCATGCCACCGGCTGCGTGTGACCGCCGACGGACGCCTCAAAGGCTGCATCAACGTCAACCGCGACGCGATCGCGTTGCGCGGCCTGGACGATGGAGGGCTACGCGACGCGTTCCGCACCGCGGTGGCGCGACGCCGACCGTTCTACGGCGAGGTCGTGCCGGCACGCGCCACGGCCTAACGCGCCGCCGCCTTCGCCTTTTCGGGCCCGCTCTCCTTGCGGAACAACGTCAGCAGGCTCCCGGTGAGCACCATCTGCACCTGCCGCTCGGTCAGCCCGTGCTGCACCGCATACTTCTGGCCCTTGGTCACGTTCTCGACGGTGACGTCCCCGCCGGCCTCCAGCGCCTTACGGACCTTGGGCAAACGCAACTGGTCGCCTTGGTCGATCTTGTCGTAGTCGGCCGGGTCGACGAACGTCAACGGCAGCATCCCGAAGTTCGCCAGGTTCTGCCGGTGAATCCGCGCGAAGCCCTT
>CAZXJU010000173.1:0-4899 GCA_964641035.1 uncultured Halobacteriales archaeon
CAGGGAGTCGAGGCATGCCTCGATCTCGTCGGCCTCGTTCCATGTGAGGATCACGATGGAGAGCGCCGGCGACGGCGACTCGCGACGGGTGGACTGTTCGGACTGAACGCGCATGGACATGAGCCCGGGTTCTGTTGCACCGGACGTCCTTCTGTTGGGTGTCCATCCAGTTAAGAGGTCGGTGGGCCGAGCATGTGAGGGTGGCACGTCGCGTTCAACCACGGCATCACGGGCTTGTCCCTCAAATCATTCAGGCGCGCAAAGCCCAAAGATACCCGATGCGTATCTCGATCGTATCTGCGTACGACCCAGCGCCGACGAGCTGGCCCGCAGACCACGCGCACGTCGGAGGCGTGGAACGGGTCCTCTTCAACGTAGCCAAAGGCCTGTCGAATCGGGGGCACGACGTCACGCTCGTGTGCTCGACGGGTGGTCCGTCCAGCGACGACGAAGAGCACGGACTCCGCATAATCCGTAAGCATCGATACGGATCCATCCTGGGGACCCCGTTGGTCAGGCTGGCCAAGCGCATCCCATCGGACACGCAACTCGTCCATGTCGCCGCGACGTATCCGTTCACCACCTCTGCGGTCCTCCGACGGGCCGCACGACTCGGCGTGCCGTCAGTGCTTGACTTCCACTTTGAACCGCATCCGCCGTCCCGCGTGGGACGGGCGGCGGCCAGTGTCTACCGCCGGGTCGGCCCGCGTTCCTATGCGCATGCTGACGCGACGTTGGTCCGGTCATTGGAGTACGCCCGCAAGGCCAAAAGCTTGGCCTCGGTCCCGGAAGCACGTTGGCGTGTGGTGCCCAACGGGATCGATCCGACGGTGTTCCGCCCCGGCGGTGAGGTACATCCTGGAAACTACATCCTGTTTGTCGGGCGGCTTGTTCCATACAAGGGAGTGGCCGTCCTTCTTCGCGCGTTGTCGATGGAGTCGGATCCGCTGCCGGTCGTCATTGTCGGCACGGGGCCGGACGAGGCGGAATTGAAGGCCCTGGCGGTGCGTCTTGGCGTCGAGGCGACGTTCCTAGGACGTGTCCCGGACGACAAGCTTCCCACGCTCTACCGTGGGGCGCGACTCACGGTATTGCCCAGCGTGGCACTGCAGGAGTCCTTCGGCATCACTCTTCTGGAGAGCATGGCGTGCGGCACCCCGGTCGTCGCTTCCGACCTGCCCGGCATGGACAGCGTGGCACGCATGGGTGGGCTCTTGGCCGCATCTGGAAGTGCCGCATCGCTGCGCGACCAAATGCGGGCGGCGCTTGAGGCTCCTGAGCTGCCGAGGGGCGCGGTTTTGGCGTCCAAGGTCCATGCCGCATACTCCTGGGACGCGATCACGGAGCGAATCCTGGGCGTTTACAATGATATCCTACATGGTTCGTACGACGACTCCGAGGTGATGCAGGCTGCGCATCCTAGCGGTAACCCCGTATTATGAGCCGGAGGGAGGAGGCCTAGAGCGTTACGCGCACGCAATCCTTCGCCAGCTGGCGGCCCGTGGCCACGACGTCGAAGCTCATGCATTCACGGCGACCGACCCGGGAAACAGCCTGAAAGACGACGTACGCGTCCACCGCCGCAAGGCGCGGCTGGTGCTCGGCAACACCCCGATCGACCCGACGTTCGTCAACTACATCCGCGGCGAAGTGGATCGCTTTCGGCCGGATGTCGTCATCGGCCACACGCCGGTCCCGTTTGCTGCGGAAGCGGCCGAGGCCGCTGCGCATCGGGCCGGGGTCCCGTTCGTGACCACCTATCACGCGGGCCGGCTGGCCGGCAGTTCGAAATTGCTGCAATCGTTTGCGACCCTGAATCAGATCACGTTTGAACGCCGGATGCTCGAACGGAGCCGCCATCTCATCGCGGTAAGTGGGTACGTGCGTGACCAGCCGCTTGCGCGGCACAGGGACCGGGTGACCGTCGTCCCGCCGGGCGTCGATGCCGCGAGGTTCACGCCAGCCAGCCAGCCGACGGGCAACGACGTCCTGTTTGTGGCTCCGTTGTCGAGTGCGTACCGGTGGAAAGGAGTGGACACGCTGTGGGGTGCCTTCCGGCGGGTCAAGGAGGCCGTTCCGACGGCGGGACTCACGTTGGCAGGGCAAGGAGACCGCTTCAACGAGTTCTACCAACGTGCGGCGACCACCGCCGGCGTCCGGCTAGTCGGCCACGTTTCGGATGAAAAGCTGGTGGCCGCGTACCAAGACGCGAGCGTCGTCGTGTTGCCCAGCACCAGCGATGCCGAAGGCTTCGGCATGGTCTTGGCGGAAGCCAACGCGTGCGGCCGGCCCGTCGTCGGGTCGCGCATCGGCGGAATCCCCGATTTCGTGAAGGATGGGGAAAACGGATTTTTGGCTTCGCCTGGTGACCCTGTCGATCTGGCAGACCGCATCATCACGCTCCTTCGCGACAAGGACCTGGCTCGCCGGATGGGCCGGAGCGGCCGGACCAAGGTCGTCCGAGAGCACGATTGGGCGGACCTGAGCGTCAAGACAGAGCGGGTCTTGGAATCGGTGCTTCAGGAGCGGCCAGTCCGTTCGGCTGCAGAGCCGAGCCCCTCGCTCGGTCTATTGGGCCGTCGCGCCACGTAGCGTCTCCAGTGTTCCCAGGGGACGCCCGTCGACTTTCGCCAGGGGCTCCAGGTGGGTCCGGGCGGCGTCCGGCGGGACGACTCCGTCAAGGGATGCTTTGAGGAGGCGAAGCGTGGCGACGCGCACGGAACCCGTCGGGTGGGGAGCCAGCCGGTCTGCACCGGGGACGTGCCCGGCGGCCAAAAAGTATCGGAATCGCTCCACGAGGCTGCCGACGCGCCCGTATTCCTCGATGGATTCCAGGCCTGCATGGCGCAGCGCGTGCGGTAGCGTCGTGTGAATCGCTTGGGCGGCGGCCCGCCAGGCGTCTTTCGGGTCTCTGGGCGCCGCATGTGCCGGGTCGACCTTGGATTGGTACGCCCACTGGAGCCAGGGCCAGTGGGCCAGTACGTCGGGAGGCAGTGCTCCTTGCCTGTGAAGAGCCGACGCGTGCGTCCACCGTTCCCGGTGGCTCGGAGCGAAGGTCCCTGTCGTGAGCATCCACGCGTCCAGGGCGGCCAGCAAGGCCTTGGCTGCCTGCAGTCTCCATTCGTTGTCGTCGGTGGATTCGGTGGCGAACAGGAGGCCGGCGCTCCGGTTTACCAGCAGCCGCAGGCCTTCCTTTGGGTCGATGCGGCCTGCTTCCTGGATGGGGATCTTGGCGAGCCGGTCCGGTCCTGCCAGGATCCGGCCGCGGAGCGCCGTCTCGTACCAAAAGATGGACGGGGCGACCCAGCCGAGCCGCCATTTGGCGACGGTGGCCAGGTCGATGTGCATGCCCAGGGTGGCTTCCAATTCTTGTTTGACGTGTGGGTACGGACGTTTTGGTCGTCCGAACGATCGGATGGCGATCAGGTCGTAATCGTTTTGCGGCGCGCCGTCGAGCGTCGCACCTTCGCCGCGCGCGAACCCGCCGGTCAGCACGAGCGAGTCGAGGTGCGGGTCGGCGCGCTTGACGACGTCGACGATGTGCGACAGCTCTCGTTCGATGCGTGCCACGACGGCGGGCGTGTCGTCGATCGTGTACGCGCGATTAGCCATGCCGTGTCCCCTGGCTCGTGGTGGCGGCCGACGCGGCCTTGGCGGTATTGGGGGGATGCATCCGCACGAGGCCGACGAGGCTTGTTCCTTCTTGGCCGGCCGGTACGGGGATGTTGAGGAGGTCGCACAACGTGGGGAACACGTCGACGAGCGGCCGTTCTCCGACGTTGCGGGCGGTGGATTCGCCGTCGCTCGTCATGAGGACGGCGGTCCCGTGGCCCTCCTTGGACTTGTCTAGGTACCCGTGCATGCCGAGCATGGTCGCGTCGATGGTGTGGAAGAAGTCGGGCCAGAAGACGGCGCCCGGGTCGGCCGCGAGCAATCTGTCGCCCCATTGCGGCCCGGATGGGATGCGCAGGCGGCGCCTCTCCTCCGGGTCTACGACGCGCGTGGCGGCGATGTCGGGGAGGACGGCGTCGACGGCCTTCCGGCCCTTTTCCGTGAGGTACCAGAGGAATGCGAACGTGCTGTGGACCAACACAACGTAGTCCTTGCCCGGTTTGGCGTCTGCGTGGGACAGGGCCTTGACGACGTTGACGTGTCGGTCGACAGGCGCCATTCCGTGGTCGCCGACCACGAAGAGGTCCCACGAATCGAACCCCGCGACGAGTGCCGCGTGGATGCTGGCAAGTCGCTGGTCGAGCCGGCGGAGGTGAGTCGCCCGGAACGCCGGGTCGAAAGGTCCGTGCTGGTGGCCTTTGCGTTCCAAGAGGTTGAATCGGACGACGTACAGGTCGGAGGGGGCGCTGGCGCGCAGGTCGCGGACGAGTTCATCGTATACGACGGCATCGTCGTCGTCCTTGGGTCGGTCAAGGTATCGGTAGCGTAGGCCGTTGGCACGACAGAGGTCGAAGATGCTGCGCGCCCCGAGGGCGCCAGGCGCGTCGAGCGGCCGCCGGTCATCGGATGGACGGAAGAATGGAAGGAGCCGTGGCGGGATCCACCCCGGGTCCGTGTTGTTCCCTTTGGTGATGGATCCGGTGATCTTCTCGATCGCGAGCCGGAGTGGGGCGAACGTCCGCCGCGGCTTCACGAGGCTTGCGATGGGTCCGAGCCGTCGGACCCAGCCGAACGGGCTTTCGTCCGGGTCGTACGTGAACGCGCCCAAGTTGTTGGACGAATCCGGGTACGTGCCGCTAAAGAGGGCGGCCCTGTGTTCGAAGCCTGGCGGGCTGTCGAGCGATCCTTTGATTCCTTCTTGTGCGAGGCCGGTCAAGAACGGCATCGCGTCTTGCTTCACGTAATCGGCTCTGGCGCCGCGTACGACCACGACGACGGTGGCGTGCG
>CAZXJU010000174.1:0-4893 GCA_964641035.1 uncultured Halobacteriales archaeon
CGTCGCCATGGTGGTTCTGCTGCTTGCCATCCCGCTTGCCGGGTGCATCGCCGAGGAGCCGACGCCCGCGCAGGCACCCAGCTCCACGCCCGTGGTCAACCCGCCGCCGGCCAACGCGACGTTCGAGCCGCAACCCGTCGAGTTCGCCGTCGGCCCCGTCGCCAACGTCACGGTCCGCGCCGGCCTCGACTACGTCATCCGACCCGCCACGCTCGGGTGGGGGATGCTTCGGCTCAACGCGGAAACGGACGCCGACCTCGTGGTCGACCTCACACACGAGACGATTGACGACCTTGACATCTTCTCTCGGGACGGGGAAGGAATCTACGACGAGCGGGCATTCACCGGCGTCTACCTCACGCCCGACCCCGAGGAACCGTACGACGCCTACTACTTCGAATGGTGGGGGACACCCGACTGGGCGGTCTGGCCGCACGGGTCGCAAACCTTCGACGGTCCTGACGGCGTGGACGTCGACGCGGGCGACACCGCGTACCTCTTCGTCGCGACGACCGTCCCCGGCTACCAAGTCACCCTGCGGACCGCCGGTTCCGAGGCGCCAAACGAAACGTACCACTGGCGGCTTGCAAGCCATCCAAACTTCGAAATCTACGCCCCGGACCCGACGGGCGACGACATCGCCACGACGACAGGGGCCCGCGTCGGCGACGAACGGCACTGGACGGCCGACGGACGCATCGACGGACCCGCGATCCTCAAGGCACGCCAATGGAGCTACGAGGAAGCGGTGACCGTCCGCGCAGGCGCGCAATCCAACGCCCTCGGCTGGGGCGGCACCGGCGACTGCGCCACCGGGGCGAACGTGTTGGCCGACGTCCCGTTTCCCTCGTACGCCATCGTGACCGGATCCTACTACTCTGCCCGTACCCTGACCGGGCTCCGCGACGGACCGTGCGAGATCGACTTCTTCCGACACCTGAACGAGTCCTACGCTGGGGTCGAGAACGCGCAAGAAGGCGCCGCCTTCCTGACCGTCCCCGTCACCCCGCGGTAGGGAAAAAAGCGTGCCGACGCCGCGCGACGTGCTCAACGAACTCAAATGGCGCCACGACGCCCTGGACGAGGCCGTCGTCTACTACGTGCACCGCGGCGCCCCCGACGACACGCGGACCGTCGCCGGCGACCGGATCCTCGAACTCCACCAATCCTGGATCGAGATTCCTGGGCCCGAAGGGAGCACGATGATCCCCTACCACCGGGTGTTACGGATCGATCGAGGCGACAAGACCATCTGGCTGCGGCGCCAGGACCCGGAATTGGGTGGGGGCTAGCAGTCGCGGACGTTCTGACCGGCGTTGTGGAAAACCACGTCGACCGTCGACTCATTCATCCGGTCGACGGCCGCGATGTGAAACGGGTATGTGATCGCCTGGCTCGTTATGCAGTCCTGGCCGGGGCGGACCGTGGCGTACCCGGCATGGAACTTCCCATCCTCGACCGGCATGTCGACGATCTGGATGGCGTGTCCGCCGGTGCGCTGCCGGCCCATGAAGGCGGCGGCGACGAACTGGGACGAGAAGTCGATCTCCGGGGCATCCGGCGCCGGCTCCTGGTTTGCCGTGTGCTTGGCCCACAGGCTCTCCCAGCCCACCTGGTCCGTGGCGATCTCGCCGCGGAACCCGTTGGTCTCATGCCCAGAATACGACCCCTTCGCAATCGTCTCGATCGAGGCACGATCCGCGCCCGCGAACTCATCCAAGGAAAGGTCCCCCAAGCCGCCGCCGTCGACGCAGCCCGCGATAGGCAAGAACAGCAAGGCGGCCAGAAGGCACCATCCACGCCGACTCCGCATCAAGTACGACCGCCGTTTGGCCGCCTAAATACTTTGTGCGGTTCGCGCCGAGGTCCGCCGCCGCGGCCACGCCTCAACTGCGCAGCACGATCTCGATGTTGACGCCGTCGGGCACCTGGATCCGCATCAATTGGCGCAACGCCCGGTCGTCGGCGTCCAGATCGATCAGCCGCTTGTGGACGCGCAACTCCCACCGGTCCCACGTCTCGCTGCCTTCGCCGTCCGGCGCCTTGCGCACCGGCACACGCAGCTTCTTCGTGGGAAGCGGAATCGGTCCGGCCAACGCCACGCCGGTACGCTCCGCGATCGTCTTGATCTGGTTGCACACGCCGTCGACGCGTTCCGGGCTGGTTCCCGTCATCGAGATCCGGGCTTTCTGGGATGCCATCGTACCGAACCGCCTTGTGCGCTCCCTCTATTTGGTCTCGACGTCGAGGCACACGCCCGCGGCGACCGTCTGGCCCATGTCCCGGATGGCGAACCGACCCAGTTCCGGGATCTCCTTGGCCTTCTCGATCACCATCGGCCGCGTCGGGCGGATCTTCACGACCGCCGCGTCGCCCGTCTTCAAGAACTGCGGGTTGTCTTCCTTCGACTGGCCCGTCTTCGGGTCCAGCTTCTTCTGCAGCTCCTCGAACGTGCACGCGACCTGCGCGGTGTACGCGTGGAACACCGGCGTGTAGCCGGCCGCGATCACCGACGGGTGGTTCAACACCATGATCTGCGCCGTGAACGTCTTGGCGACCGTCGGCGGGTTGTCCACCGGGCCGCACACGTCGCCACGCCGGATGTCGTTCTTCGAGATGCCGCGCGTGTTGAACCCGATGTTGTCCCCAGGTTCCGCCTGCGCGATGTTCTCGTGGTGCATCTCGATCGACTTGACCTCGCCCTTCTTGTCCGAGGGCATGAAGATGACGTTGGCGCCCGGCTTCAAGACACCGCACTCGACCCGGCCGACCGGCACCGTGCCGATCCCCGTGATCGAGTAGACGTCCTGGATCGGGATCCGCAGCGGCTTGTCCGTCGGCTTCGGAGGGATCTCGAACTTGTCGATGGCCTGAAGCAGCGTGTCGCCCTTGTACCACGCCATCTTGTCCTGTACCTTGCTGACGTTGGCGCCCGTCCAAGCCGAAATCGGGACGACCTTGTACTGCTCGTCCTTGTACCCGACGCTCTTCAGCAGCTTCTTCGTGTCCTCGATGACCTTGTTGATGGCGCCCTCGTCATACTCCGGCTTGACGGCGTCGCACTTGTTGATCGCGACGACCAACTGCTTGATGCCCAGCGTCCGCGCCAGGAACACGTGCTCCTTGGTCTGCGCCTGGACGCCTTCGATGGCGGACACGGCCAGCACCGCGCAGTCCGCCTGCGAGGTGCCCGTAATCATGTTCTTCACGAAGTCCCGGTGGCCGGGCGCGTCGATGATCGTGAAGTAATACTTGTCCGTGTCGAACTTCTTGTGCGCCACGTCGATCGTCACGCCGCGCTCCCGCTCCTCCTTCAGGTTGTCCATGACCCAGGCCAGGAAGAACGAGCCCTTGCCCTTCTCCTCGGCCTCCTTCTTGAACCGCTCGATTTCGTGCTCAGGGAACTGACCCGTGTCCAGCAGGAGCCGGCCCACGAGCGTCGACTTGCCGTGGTCGACGTGCCCGATCACGACCATATTCATGTGGGGTTTCTGCGCCATCGTAGGTTTCCTCCGGATTCGATCGTTTTTGTGCGACCGCCCACCACGCAACAGGACTCCCTTTTGCGCACCGCCGGTACGGCGGGACCTTTCCCGGGACGCGAAGCGCCCAGAAAACGCCAGGGGCGAATTGGGCCGGTGAAAAGGAGGTCCGTTTAAAGCTTTTGGGCGCGCGGGTCGGCCGGCGCGGCGAAAGCCGACACGGACCACGCCGATCCGACAAGGAACGAACCGACAACGCATTATAACCACCCGAATGTAGGCCCAGTCCTTCGCGGAGGGGATGCACGAACGCCGCGATCCACACCGGAGGGTACCCCATCGCGACCCTCCTGATCCATGCAGGACTCCTGCTGGCCGCCATCGGCCTCGCCCTCGCGCTGGCGCGCACCAGCCGCACGCTCACCATCCCCGTACTCCTGCTCGCAGGCGTCGCCGTCGGCCCCCACGGCCTCGGCCTCTTCGGCGACGCCACCGTCCTCGACGCCGCCGGCGACCTCGGCCTCAGCCTCCTCCTCTTCTACACCGCCCTCCTGACGCGCCCCGACGCCGTGCGCCAAGGCGGACGCCTCGGCGCCACCCTGGCCGCCTACGACCTGGCGCTCAACTTCGCCGCCGCCTGGTGGGTCGGCGCCCTCTTCGGCCTCGATACCCCCACCCGCCTCCTGCTGGCCGGCGTCATGGCGACCTCAAGCACCGGCGCCGTCATGAAGATCCTCGGCGACGAAGGCCGCCTGCGCGAACGCGAAGGCCAAGTCCTCACCGCCGTCATGTGGATCGAAGACATCGCCTTCGTCACCTACTTCGTCTTCCTCACCGGCCAAAGCAAGCTCTTCGCCCCCGACGGCCTGGCCGACGCCGCCGTCGCCCTGGCCGCCTTCATCGGCCTCTTGATCGCCGCACGCATCTTCCGCAACCTCCTCTGGAGCATCCGCCACCTCGAACTCCTCATCCCCGCCGTCACCGGCATCGGCCTGGTCGCCGCCGGCCTCGGCGCCTTGGCCGGACTGCCACCGGCCGGCGCCGCCTTCACCGCCGGCCTCGTGCTCGGCAGCCCCCGCGCCCGCCGCCTCGTCGGCCGGGACGCACCCCACCTGCGCGAAGCCAGCGCCGCCGTCTTCTTCCTCGCCTTCGGCGCCACCCTCGACCCCACCGTGACCCAGAGCGTCCTGCCGTTGGCCGCCGCGGCCGCCGCCGCCATCCTCGCCACCGACCTCGTCTTCATCACCCACGTCGCACGCCTCCTCGGCCTGACGGCCCGCCAAAGCCTCACCGTCGGCTCCAGCCTGCTGGCCCGCGGCGGCAAGAGCGTCAGCTTCGCCCGCCTCGACGCGACCAACCCCGGCGCCGGCGTCGTCCAGAACGCCGCCGGAATCCTCACCCTGATCCTCAC
>CAZXJU010000175.1:0-4832 GCA_964641035.1 uncultured Halobacteriales archaeon
GACGACGTCGTCGGGAACGAGCTTACGGACGAGGCGATCCACACGATCGCGACCAAGGTCGAGGACGCCGTGCGACCGGTACGCAACACGAGCCTGCTTCCCAGCTACCGGAAGAAGATGAGCCGCGTCTACACGGAACGGGTGCTCAAGGAGATCCGCGACGGGACCCCGCCCCGGCGATGGTTCGGACGGAACGGGTCGGATTAGTCGTCGCTTGCCGCCAGGGCGGAACGGACGGAGGGCGGCAACGGCCGCGTCCGGAGCGTGCTTCGGAGCGCGTCGCCCTCGACCAGTTCGGCGCGGCGCAACTGCTTGACGATCTTGCTGACCGTCGAGGGGGCCACGCCGACCTCTTGCGCGATGGCCGAAAGCGACCGGGACGGATCCTCGTCGACGCGCCGGTACACCTTCCGCGCGTTCCGGCGACGCAGGATCGCCAAGGCATGCTTCTCGCGGCTGCCAAACCGGCCGCCGGCGAAGTACCGCCGTCGGCCATGAACCTTCGACGAATCCAAGTCACCATGCCGCACAAGCATTCGCAGATGATGGGCCGTTTGGCCTTGGGCGAGTTCCAGCCGGTTGGCGATTGCGTTTGCATGGAGTCCCGGTTCGGCCTCGACGATGTGGAGGATTCGTTGGCGGACGGGGTGGTCGGCGGCGTCTCCCGTTAGCCGTCGGCCGAAAAGGCCCGCCAGCGCAAGGTCGATGGCGCCCCAATAGCGCACCGCGACCAAGAACGAAGCGAGGGCCGTCAAACTCAGGCCGACGGCGACGGCTTCCCGCTCGACGGGTGTCCAGGATGAGCCGACGAGCCGGGTCGTGGCGGATCCGTCCCCGTCGTCCGGGCCACCGTCACCGAATGCCACCGGGCCGGAGTCTTCGGCGGTCGCGTTGCCGAGGATGCACCTCGCATCAGACGAGGGCGAGACGAGCGTCGGCGCCTGGTACGTGAGGTTGAGGACGATCTCGCCGCGATTCCGCACGCAGTCCGAGAGGTCGATTTCGTCGGCCGCTGTGCCGCGTAGGATGCCGCCCTCGATGTGGAATTCAGCTGTGAACAGACCGGGCTCGAAGTCGATGAATTCGTACGTGTATTCTCCCGGGCCCTGATACGGTCCCGGCCAAACGCTCTGCAGCGTGCGGTCGCCGTAGTACACGCACAGCCATCCGACGACGTCGTCGTGCGTGACGTTCAATCGAATCCGGAGAAAGCCGTCCCCGGAAGCCACGTCGGCAAGCGGGCCGTCCGTTCCGCAGGGCGCCTCGTCCGGTTGCGCCGACGTGGCCGGGGTGGCCGCCACGACGAGAAGTACGATTACAAGCGATAGGGTCCGCACGGTCCCACCAGCGTTCCAAGAGCTGCAGCCAGCCTATAAATGGGAATTGGTGAGCGGAGGAAAGGTGGGCTAGCCGTTGGAGATTAACGCGTTTCGTACGGCGGGTGACAGGTCTCGCGCCTTGAGCGTCCCGCGTCGGGAGTCGCCCTCGACGACGTCGGCCCGACCAAGAATTTTGACGACCTTGGTCACCGTCGAGGGGGACAGCTCGACTTCCCTCGCGACACTCTTCAGGGGGATGCCGGGCCGGCGCGCGAGCGCCTCGTACACCGCCAACGCGTGCCGCCGGCGCAGTGAGGCGATCGCCCGCTTGTCCTGGGTCCCGTACCGGCGCGCCGGGAAGAAGCGCCGGAATCCACCACGGCCCATGGATTCCAACAGCCGGTGGTTCACGAGGATACCCAGGTGGTGCATGACCTGGCCCGATCCCAGTTCCAATCGCCTGCGAACGGCGTTGGCGTGGATGCCCGGTTCCGACCGGACCAGGTCCAAGACCCGCTCGCGGATCGGATGCTCCTCGGCCGACGCCACGAGTCGCCGGCCGAGCAAGGAGGCGGCTCCAAACAGCAGGCCTGGTCCGTAACGCACCAGGGCCACGCCTACCAAGATGCTGGATGACGCGACGACGCCGAGGGTGATGGCTTCCGGAGGCAGCGGTACCGGCTCTCCACCAATCGAGAACAAACCCCACCCGTCGTCGGACCCTTGCGCGCCGTTCCTGGCCGAATGGCCGCCTCCGGCGACGGCGTCGGTCGGCGGGCCACTTTCGCCAACGTCATCGCCCTCACCGGACCCATCGGGCGGATTACGGTCGGTGGAGTCGCGGGATGCGGATTCATTGTCGGATCCGGCGTCGGCACCGGTTTCGTTGTCATCGCCGGGGCCCGAACCGCCGGATGGCGCGGTCTCGTTCGGCGGTACAGTCGAGTTCTCCGCCGGCCCGTAGGTACATCGGGACGAACCACTAAAGCTCGCCGTCAGGCCGGGCACGTGCGAGACGTTGAGGTACACGATTCCGTCGGCGTCCTTGCACGTCGTCAGGTTTACAAACATCGTGCCGGACGCCGTTGTTGGCGAGCCGGTGATTTCGAATGACGCGTTGTACGTGTCGGGGGCAACGTTCCATTGGTAGACATAATGCGAGTTGCCGGCGAAGGGACCATACCGCGCTCCGATGAGTGGTCCTTTGTCACGGTACGCGCACATCCGGCCGTCGGTGTCGCCGCCCGTTATTGCCAGGCGAACAGTCAGGCTGCCGGATTCCTCCGGCGGCGGGACTCCGGGCGCCGATCCCGGCTCGCACGATTCCGCTGTCGTGCCTTTTGCGCCGGCAGCGCCCGCTAGCCACACGAGCATGAGGACCGCCGCGAGCCATCCGGCACGCCGCACCATCGTCACCTGGTTGGCGAATAGCGCGGTCGTGGCAGTATATATGAATTGGTGAGAAACGGAAATTGCTTAGGGCGCCGGGTCGAGGCGCGATATTCGCACGGCGCATCGGTCTTCGTCCTCGAGGCGCCAACGGTTAAGTAGCGGTCCGCCGGCTGCACGGGATGGTGGAACGGACAGTGCGCGCGATGCTCGTGACGGGTCTCCTCTTGACGATGGCATTGGCCGGCTGCGCCGGCGGCGGCGATGTCGCGGACACGGGGCCAAGCCAGACCCCCCAGGCCGACGATGAGAGCGGCGCGATTGCCGGCGTGGTCCTCAACGCGGAACTCCTGCCCATCGAGGGCGCCGACATCGCGTTGCAGGAGACCACGAACCTGACCAAGTCCGACGCGCGCGGCAACTTCACCTTCAACGACCTGGCACCCGGCGAGTACACGCTCGTCGTCCAACGGCTCGGCTTCGAATCCGTGGGCCGGTCCGTGGACGTGGTGATCGGAGAGATCACCAACGTCGAAGTCATCCTCCAGCCGATCGCGCCCAAGGAGGAGGTCTTCGTCGCGGCCAACCCCGTCAGCGCCCACATCACGTTCGGCCACGCGTGGACCGACTATTACGGCGGATGGGACGCGCTGCCGCTTTGCGGCCAGTGCGAGTTCTACGTACACCTGGACCCCAATCCGTCCGACATCGAGAACGAGGCGCTCTGGGTCAAGCCGGTCGGCGCGGACGTCTTCTCCCACGAGATCTACTACCTGCTTCGGAAGAACACGGACAACTCGTCGGCCGCGACCGCCCTGGACGGGGACGCGGTCACGTCCGGGTATTGGCAGTATGGCGAGATGCCGCGGAACATGGAGGACGGCGACTACGAGGACGCGTTGGAGAGCCTGGAGGACGGCACGACGACGATCCAGGTCAAGGTCGGCGGCGGGTTCTACTCGGTCGCGTACGAGCAGCGCGTCGACATCTGGGTCTCCTTCGCCTACAACGGCGAACTGCCCGACGACTATTCCGCCTTCCCGCCCATGGAGACGGAGTCCGGGTCCGGCGACTCGGCCGGCGTGACGCTGCCGCTCGGCCCGAGAATCGCCTAGGCCGGGAACGGCGCTACTGCGCCGGTGCCTTCTGCGCCTCGCCGGTCTTGCGTCCTTCGGTCAACGGGGAGTTGCCGACGGCCAGGATGTTTCCGTCCGGGTCCTTGAACCAGGCGGCCTCGAGGTCGCCCATCTTGGCCACCCCGTTCTCGGTCTTGATGCCCATTTCGGGCATGTCGTACTCCTCGAACGTGACGCCGTTTTCTTGCAACGCGTCGACGGCGGCGCGGACGTCGGTGACTTCGAAACTGCACGCGGTGGCGGTCGACCCGGACGGCTCCGGCCGCTTGTACAGGTAGATCTGCGAGCCGGTGTTCGTCTCGAACTGGGCGTCGTCGTCGCCTCCCATCGGCGAAGCGGTCTCCTTCAAGCCGAGGGTCGTCCCGTAGAACTTCTTGGCGCGGTCCAGGTTCGTCACGGCAATCGTCGTCTTCACGGTGGCGTTTTCCAACATGGGGGGATCTCCGCCCAAACATGCGGGGGCGGGCCTTAAACGGCGTTCGGTCCACTCAGGTTTGGAGACGGCCCATCAGGCGGGGGCGTCGTCGGTCGGTTCCAACCGCAACTGGCGGCCCTCCCGGTTGCGGCGCACGAGGTCCACGTCCTCAAGCGAGCGGATGAGGCGGGATGCGAACGAGGCGGACACGCCGGCGGCCTCGGCCACCTGTTGCAGGCTCCGGCCTGGCTTCGCGCGCACCGCATCGTACACGCGGGCCGCGGCGTCCGACCGCAGGGCTGCCTGCGCGCGCATCTCGTCGGGTCCGTACACGCCGAACGGGAAATAGTGGCGGCGGCCGCCGTGGCGTACGCAGGCCAATACCTTCTCACGGGCGAGCACGCCCAAATGGTACCGGGCCTGGCCGTGCCCCAGGCCGAGACGCTTCGCGATCTCGTTGGCGTGGACGCCGGGTTCGGCGCGGACGCACTCGTCGATCTGCGCGCGCGTCGCCTGGTCCAGCACGCGCGACCGGGTCAGTCGGGTGAAGAGGCCCGCCAGGACAAGGCGCGT
>CAZXJU010000176.1:0-4781 GCA_964641035.1 uncultured Halobacteriales archaeon
CGGTCACCGCGATCCTCACGCCGGTCGCCTCCGACGTGCCGTACCACCTGTCCGAGGTCTTCGTGACGTTCGTCTACTGCGCCTCCTACAACATCATCGGCGGCGTGCCCTGCACGAAGCTGGTCGACTACGTGGCCGGCACCAACGTCTCGTCCGAAGAGCGCTTCAATTATCCGTTCGAGATCGGCAGCCCTGGCCTCGCCGACATGCTCGTCGAGATGAAATGGCAGGACCAGCAGTTCGGCAAGGACATGCTGTACATGATTCAGACGCCGCCCAACCAGCCGTTGACCGCGGCCACGACGAAGTACTTCACGAAGAGCGGGGGGAGCCCGCTTCGCGGGTGGCTGACGGCCGGAATCGCAAACCAGTGCGGCAACAGCGAGTGCGCCGGCGTCTTCGACGCCGAGCCCGGCAAGGTCACCTACGAGGCACTCACGGTGTGGAGCAACGGCAATTCGACGATTCCGTTCACGAGCCTATACCTCAACCACCGCGCCGAGACGTGGCACACGTTCTTCCACAACCGGGAAGGGCCCCGCACGTTCACGGCGCTGCCCGACGAGTGAAGTCCAGGGCGAAGGAACGATCCGCATGAATCCGAACCAACGTCGAGTCCATACCCGCGCAATCACGGCCTGCCGCGACGACCGGAGGCGGGCCTCTTGAAGCGCCAGACCGTCCTCGTGGCTCTCGCCTTCCTAGCCGCGCCGCTGCTGGCTGGCTGCTTTGGCGGCGGCCCCGTCGACGACGTGGGCACGACTACGCAGAGCGACGGCGCGATCGACGTGTCGGCGGCCGTCCCGCCGGGCACCTACGACTTCGACCAAAGCCGTGCCGTCGTCCTGGAACCGGGCTCGTACGACATCCTTTCGCTCGTCAAGACCCACCTATCGTCGGACGTTGACGGCGTCGACATCGGCATCGGGCTGTGGCGGCCCGACGTGCCCGACCACGCCAAGGTCCCCGTCATCGTCGATGCGGGCCCGTACTACGGAAACAACGGACCGCCTATGGAATCCCGGTCCGGACACCTGGGCCGGCTCATCGACAACTACGTTCCGCACGGCTACGCCGTGGCCGCCGTCAGCGTGCGAGGGACCGGCGAGTCTGGCGGCTGCATGGATCTGATGGGCCCCGACGAGGTCGCCGACCTGGACCAGGCGGTCACGTGGCTCGGCACGCAGGACTGGAGCAACGGGAACGTCGGCATGGTCGGCAAGAGCTACGACGGGTCCACCCCGTGGATGGTCGCATCCGCCGGCAATCCCCACCTCAAGACGATCGTTCCGATCAGCGGCGTCCCGGACGTCTACGAACTCATGTTCCGGAACGGTACCAGCGAGATCCGCGGGCCCTTCCTCCTGAACGCCCTCTACTATTCGTTCGCGGTGCGCGAGCGTGCCAACCCGCCGGAATCGCCGGACGAGGCGGCGCGGCTGGCGGTACACACCGCCGAAGGCGTCGCGTGCCCGGACCATGCCGTCGGCCTCGAGGCCGCGCTCTACTCCGGGGCGACCGGCGGACGCGACCCGACCGGCTACTGGGCCGACCGGAACCTGAAGACGGGCGTCGAAACGAACTACAAGGGCAGCGTCCTCATGGTGCAAGGCCTACAGGACTGGAACGTCGACCCCGCGCTCAGCATCCCATGGGCGCAACAACTCAACGATAGCGGCCTCTTTGTCCACCAGCTCCTGGGGCAATGGGGCCACAGCTACCCGGACGACTACAACTCGCCGGCCGACAATCCGAACATGCGGTGGGACTGGGCCCAACGGCTCCTGCTCTGGTTCGACTACTGGCTCAAGGAAGACACGTCCGTTGACCTCGGTCCGGCGGTGCAGGTGTTGAGCGAGGACGGCCGATGGCGCGCCGACCACGCGTTCCCACCGCACGACACGAACTGGCAGGTCCTCCACCTTGCCTCCGGCGAAGCGTTGACGACCGAACCGCGCGAGGCCGGGTCCATGCAATTGATGCCACAGGCGGTCTCGACGATGCCCGTGCCGATGCTGTCCGAACCGCCGGGCCACGCCGCCGACTTTTACACCGAACCAATGGCGAACGACACGCACCTGTCGGGCCTACCTCGCGTGCACGTGACGGTGACGCCGCAAGGCCCGGCCGGCCACGTCGCCGCATGGCTCTACGACGTGGCGCCCGACGGCGCGGCGGAGCCGATCGGATGGACGATGCTGAACCTCCGCTTCGCCGACGGCGGGTACGAACCGCAGACCGTCCAACCGGGCGAACCAATCGTGGCGCGCATGGAAATCCAGCCGCTCGACGCGGTGATCGAGGAGGGGCACTCCGTACTCCTGCGGGTCTGGCAGTACCGGGACGAGATCCCCGGAAACGAGGTGCAAGGCCGATTGCCGCCGGCAACGGCGCCGGTCGAGCTCCAGTTCGGCGGTGACCGGCACAGCGTGTTGGAGCTCCCGGTCGTGGACCGCGGACCGGAATGGTTCTTCGAACCCCCGTACCCGGAGGGCGAGCGCGCATGATACCGAAAGCACGACTTGACGCACGAGGGGTCCTCGCGGTGCTCGTGACCGCGGGCATCCTCCTGGCCGGGTGCGCTGGCGACGATCTGGACGACGCCCAGCCGCAAGCCGCGGCCGACGGCAACGAGGGTGGAAACCAGACCGCGCCCGTCGAAGCCGTCATCTCAGTGTCGTTCAACGGCACGGCGCTTCAGGAGGTCAACGGCACGCTGGCGTCCTCCGTCGGCGCCAACCTGACCTTCGACGCGTCGGGGTCGGTCGGGACGAACCTCTCTTATGAGTGGGATTTCGGCGACGGCGCAACGGCCGACAACCAGACGGCCGTTCACGCGTACGCCTCGTCCGGCGTCTTCAACGTGACGCTGGCGGTCTCGGACGAAGCGTCCACGGCGACGGCGAACGTCGTGCTCAACGTCACGGCCTTGGGCCCGGCACCCGGCGACGCGATCGGCTCGGACCACCACGAGTTCAGCGGGACCGTCCTCGTCGGCAACCCGAACTCGGCGAACTTCGAGGATGTAGACCACGTGAACCACCTTGTGCCCATCGGCGCGGCCGACCCGAACGGCACGGCGGGCGTGGCCCAGACGGCGCTGTTGACGCTCGACGCGTCGAGCGCGGGCGGCCTGATCATGTACGTGTATTGGATCAGCCCGGAAGGGACGACGCTTGCGAGCACCGACACGGACACCGGGGAGGCGACCTTGTTGTACGAGGAGGCAATGCCGCCGGGCGACTACGTGCTCCGGATCCGGCTCTTCGCGGGAGCCCAGGCGTCGTACACGGCGACCGCCGACGTGGGATACGTGGCGGCGTAGCCTGGCAGCGCGCCCGCGGGCTACCCGAACTGGACCAGGCTCTGGTAGGCCCATTTCGTGCCGTCCGGGCCGCCGCGGCCGTCTTCCCAGACCGCGAGGATTCCGTCCTCCGTGCGCTCCAAATCGTTGTAGTCGCCCGGGTTGTGGATCGGGCTGAAATCGGACGAGAGCTTGACATCCGAAAACGTCTGTCCGCCGTCGACAGAGTGTGCCAACCGCATCTCGTACGGCGACCACCGCTCCAGGTCCTCCCAACGCGGGTACAGAATGGAGAGGGCGCCTTCGTCGTCGATGTGCAGGCGAGCCATCGTCTCGTCGCGGCCGTCGCCTTCCGGCACCGTGTCCAGGCGCCGTGGCGCCGACCAGGTCGCCGCGTCGTCGCGGGAGACCAGGAGATACAGGTCACGGTCCCCGCTGCCCAGATCGTCGAAAAGAAGGTACACCGATCCGCGCGCCGGGCCGTCCGACTCGTCGACGACGACCCACGGCCGCGTCAGGTTGTCGGAATCGACGAGCGCGTCGGGCGGCCGCGCGACGGCCGGCGCGATGACGCGGGGTTCGGAGAACGCCGTTCCGCCGTCGGTCGACGTGACCCGGTAGATGGCATTGGAACGGCTCTCCCACCAGGTGGCGTGCAGGCGGCCGTCGAGCGTCTCGAAGGCCTCGACGCCGACCGCGTAGATCGGGTCGTGCGTGTCGGCGAACGACTTGGACGAGAGGCCCACGGGCGTCGACCAGGTGCGCCCGCCGTCCTCCGACGTCGTCCAGAACGGCAGGCCGGAGGTGGGGTGCGCCCGCGCGTCGGCCGCGAGGTTGGCCGCCCACACCAGGTGCAAGGTATCGGTGTGCCGTTCTTGCATGACGTTCGCCTTGCCGTTGTAGTAGACGCGGTACGGCGCCGGGAGCATGTGGGCGCCCTCGACGAAGTTCCAGGCGGAGCGGGAGACGACGTGGACGCTGGTCGGGGTGAGCGCTCCTGGCTCGAACCGTGCGGCGAACTGTTCGACGCTGTCGGCTCGGAGGATGACGCCGACGTAAAGGATTGTTCCGTCGTGAAGGCGCAGCACGACCGGGTCGGACGTGAGGCGCGCCCCCGCGAACGGGCAGGACGGGTCGTCCGTCTCCGTCGGCGCCAGCGGGTCGCCGCAGAACGGTTCAACGGTCCATGTGACGCCGCCGTCGACGCTGACCCCGATGGAGAGCCACGATGGGGAGGCGTCGTCCTGGCGAGGAATCACGTAACCCAGCGTGAGACGGGAGCGCTCCGTCGGGTCGGCCACCAGGTCGAACTCCCGGCCCTGCGTGTCGTCGAAGGCCAGCCCATCGGGCCCCGGGACGAGGCGCGGCGCGGCCCGGTCCTCACCGCCGCCGTCGTCCGGAGCGGACCCCACGCAGCCCGCACGCGGCAAGCCCACGAGCAGGACCAGGCAAACAAGCCAGCCCGGACCAGACCCAG
>CAZXJU010000177.1:0-4748 GCA_964641035.1 uncultured Halobacteriales archaeon
TACCCCGGCAAGGCGCAAGCCATCGACAAGGCCGTCCGGGCCGGCCTCAGCATCCTCACCGAAGGCGTCGTGGTGGCACCGCTGGAAGGCATCGCCGAGGTCCGCCTCGGGCAGAACCACGACGGCTCCGACTACGTCGACCTCTACTTCGCCGGCCCGATCCGGGCCGCCGGCGGCGGCGCACAAGCCATGAGCGTACTCATCGCCGACGTCGTACGCCGCGAACTCGACGTGGGCGCCTACCGGCCCACCGAAGCCGAGATCGAACGGTACCGCGAAGAGATCCCCTCCTACAAGCGCGCCGCGAACCTCCAATACACGCCCAGCGTCGAAGAGATCGACGCCATCGTCCGGCATTGCCCGGTCTGCATCAACGGCGAAGGGACCGAGAAGGAAGAGATCACCGGCCACCGGGACCTGCCCCGCGTCGACACGAACCGGTTGCGCGGCGGCGCATGCCTCGTGATCGCCGAAGGCCTCTGCCTCAAGGCGCCAAAGCTGCTCAAACACGTCAAGAACCTCGAACTGGAAGGGTGGGGATTCCTCGACCAGTTCGCACGGAAGAAACCCGAGACCGGCGTCGACGAGGACGACGAGGAGATCCCCGAGATCGAAGCCAGCGAGAAATACATCCAAGACCTGATCGGCGGCCGGCCCGTCTTCGCCCACCCGTCGCGACGCGGCGGGTTCCGGCTCCGGTACGGCCGGGCGCCGACGGCCGGATTGGCCGCCACCGCGATCAGCCCCGTCACCATGCACGCGCTGGAGGACTTCCTGGCCGTCGGCACCCAGATCAAGATCGAACGGCCCGGCAAGGGCACCATCGCCACGCCGTGCGACACCCTCGAAGGACCGACGGTCCTCTTGGACAACGGCGACCTCGTCCGCGTCGACACGTTGTCCGCATGGAAACCCGTCCAGGGCCGCGTCCGGCAGATCACCGACCTCGGCGAGATCCTCGTGCCGTATGGAGAATTCCTCGAGAACAACCAACCGTTGGCCGACGCCAGCTACGTGCACGAATGGTGGATCCAAGACCTCGAGGCAGCGGCCGGACCCGAGGCGGCCGACGCGTGGCGTGTCAAGACGCCCGACTACCAGGCGGCCGTCGACCTGTCGCAGCGCCATGGCGTGCCGCTGCATCCGGATTGGACGCTGCTGTGGCACGACCTCGACGACGACGAGTACGAGACGCTGCGCGACGCGGTCCTCGCCCACGGCGCCCACGAGGACGGGACCCTGACGTTGCCGGACGAACCCCACATCAAAGAGGCGCTCATCGCCCTCAACTGTCTGCACACGCGCCGCGACGGCCGCCTCCGGCTCCGCCTTTACGGCGCGCCGCTCGTCGACGGGCTCGGGCTTCGGATCGACGACGGGCGCGTCGCGGCGGCCGACCTGCCGCCGCGGCAGACCGAAGGCAGGTTCCCCCTCGTCGCACGCGTCGCGGCCGCGCTGGGCGTCATCGTCAAGCCGCGCGCGCCGACGCGCATCGGCGCCCGGATGGGCCGGCCGGAGAAGGCGGACGCGCGCAAGATGAACCCGCCGGTCCACGGGCTCTACCCGTTCGGCACCGCCGGAGGCAACCAACGGAAGCTGGTCGACGCGCTCAAGGCCAACCAGTATTCGAGCCCCGTCGGACGGCGTCGCTGCCTCGCATGCGGCCGGGAATCCTACCGGATGCGGTGTCTGTGCGGGTCCGGCACCGAGGCGAAGGACGAACAGCCGACTGACCGGAAGATCGCGTTGAAGGACGACGTCGACGCGGCCCGACAACGCCTTGGGCTACGCCGGCTGCCTGACGTCGTCAAAGGCGTCCAAGGCCTCATCAGCGAGAACAAGTGGCCCGAACCGATCGAGAAAGGCATCCTGCGGGCCCAGCACGAGGTCTACGTGTTCAAGGACGGCACCGTCCGCTTCGACATGACGGACGCGCCGCTCACGCACTTCACGCCGAAGGACGTCGGGACGTCCGTGGCGCGGATGAAGGAACTCGGGTACGATACCGACGCACGCGGCCAACCGTTGGAGCGCGGCGACCAATTGGTCGAATTGAAGGTCCAGGACGTCGTCATCAGCCGGGCCGGCGGCCAATACCTGTTGCGCGCCGCCCAGTTCGTCGACGACCTTCTCACCAAATACTACGGGATGGACGCGTTCTACGGCGCCAACCGCGTGGACGACCTGGTCGGGCATCTCGTCGTGGGCCTGGCTCCGCACACGAGCGCCGGGGTGTTGGGGCGCGTCGTCGGCTTCACGAGCGCCCAGGTGGGGTGGGCGCATCCGTTCTTCCATGCGGGAAAACGGCGGAATTGTTTGGTCGGTGACACGGAGGTGTATGTTCAGAACCCCCCTTCCGTTCGCGGAGTCCGGCTCGACGCACTCTACCGCGAGGTGGACGCCGAGGAACGCATCGTCGACGAATTCGGGACACGGCGGAAAGAACCGAACACGACGATGTACGTGAGCAGCGTCAATCCGACGACAGGCCAGCCTTCCCGTCGGAGGGTGTCGGCGGTTTACCGTGTGCCCTCGCCGGAACACCTCCTTGAAATCCAGACGCGAGCCGGGCGGTCCGTGCGATGCTCTTCCGAACATCGTGTGCTCGCCCAGCGGAACGGGGTCCTGGAGAAAGTCCCCGCGAGCGCCCTCAACGAGGGAGATGCCGTGGTGACCGCGTACCCCCAGCTTCACGCTTCTACCGGTGGCGACATCGACCTCTTGGAGGCGTTGCCTACCGCAGAAGCCGATTATGCCGTGCGCGGAACGGCGGCGTGGTTGACTACCAAGGTGCGGCAGCTGGGCGGACTGGCCGCGGCGGCCAGGGAGCTCGGCGTCCCGAAGAAATCGCTGGACAACTACCGCCGCCGGGACAGCGTGCCACTCGCGGTCCTTCATCGCATCCTCCGGGTGTGCGGTGTCGGAATCGACGATGTGCCGGCGGAGGTACGCCTAGGGACGCTTCGTACTCGCCACGAAATCCCTCGACTCATCCGCATCAGTCCGGATTTGCTCCGCCTTCTCGGCTATTATCTAGCCGAAGGACACGCTCGAAGCGCACGCGGGAACTGGTACCAGGTCTCGATCGCAGCCACACATCCCCGCATAGTCGAAGAAATTCGCTTAGCCTTCTTGCGCGCGTTGCGCGTGGACGCCCGGTACGATGGTCGTGCGATAACCACGAGCGGCCGCGTCCTCTACGATTTGTTCGTCCACATCCTCGGCGCCGGCCGAAACGCTCACGAGAAACGCGTACCTGCCGCCGTTCTCGCCCTGCCCCCCGAACAGAACCGTCACCTCGTGTCCGCCTACCTCGCCGGAGACGGTTCTGTCGAGAACGGGCGCTTGCACGTGACGTGCGATTCGGTGAGTCGGCGCTTGCTGCAGGATATGGGGTTCCTGCTAGGGCGCCATGGGATCGCGTACCGAATTCGGCGGCAGCTGCGTCCGCCGGGTGGTCGGGTACGCGAGTTCCTGGTCCGCAAAGGGCGGCCGTTGCGTTGGAATCAATCGTTTCGACTTTCCGTCCGGTCTGAACATGCGGTGACCTTGTACGAACGGGTAGGGATTGCCCACCCGGACAAGATGGAACGGCTCCGCGAGTCGACTACCCGGGTCGGTACATCTCGAATTCAAACGACGTCTACGGGGCTCGTCCTGGATCCGATCCGCGCGATTCGCCATGTGACGACGGATGACGCATGGCTCTACGATCTAGAAGTCGAAGGCGACCATACCTATGCAACGGAGCACGGAACCGTCGTGTCCAATTGCGACGGGGACGAGGACGCCATCATGCTCTTGATGGACTGCTTCCTCAACTTCAGCCGCGGCTTCGTGCCCGACCGGCGCGGCGGCCTGATGGACCTGCCGCTCGTGTTGACGACGCGGCTGGACCCGAACGAGATCGACAAGGAGGCGCACAACGTCGATTGCACGTGGACGTACCCGCGTTCCTTCTACGAGGCGACCGAACGGCATGCGCACCCGAAGGAGGTCATCGATTCGATCGACATCGTGGAGAACCGGTTGGGCACGCCGGCGCAGTATGAGGGGTTCGGAGTCACCCACGTCGGCTCGTCCATGCATCAAGGCCCGGTGTCCTCGAGCTACAAGACGTTGGGGAAGATGCTTGATAAGATGGGCGCGCAGCTGGACCTGGCCGACCGGATCCGTGCCGTCGACGCGGTGGACGTGGCCGACCGCGTCATCAGCACGCACCTCTTGCCGGACCTGTTGGGCAACCTCAAGGCGTTCACGCGGCAGAAGGTCCGGTGCACGAAATGCAACGCGAAGTATCGCCGGGTGCCGCTTTCCGGTGTCTGCACGAACCGGTCGGGACCGCGTGACGAGGCGTGCGGCAACGCGCTCACGCTGACGGTCCACGAGAAGTCGGTGAAGAAGTACTTGCAGATCGTGCAGGACTTGGCCCAGCGGTACGAGCTTCCGGCGTACACGCGCCAACGAATCCAGTTGGCCGTACGGTACATGGAGGACGCGTTCGCCCCGGACAAGTACCTGTCGCCAAAGCTGGGCGAGTTCTCGGCCTAGCCTTTGCCTTCGAACCGGCGTCCAAGGACGACGCCGATGACGGTGAGGACGACTGCGGTCAACGCCAAGGCGATGACGTGGGCGGACGCGTCTCCGAGGTCGAACCCGCGCAGCATCGATCCGCGCAGGCCACTGACGGTGTACGTGAGTGGGAACAGGCGCGCCATCAGTTGGGCGCCTTCGGGCATGAAGTCGAC
>CAZXJU010000178.1:0-1472 GCA_964641035.1 uncultured Halobacteriales archaeon
TGCTGCGCAGTATCGTTGCCGCTGGGCGCCTGATCGTCGTCATCGGCCGGGAACGACGTCTGGTTTCCGACGTCGCCCGGCGGCCCTTGACCTGGACCTTGGCCCGGCGCGTCGGATGCCTCGCGGATTCCGGCGGCGAGGTCGCCTTGGGCGCCTTCGACGGTCACGCGGATCTGCCACGTCCCACCGGACGTGCTGACGGACCGGCCCGGCGTCGCTTGTTGGCCCTCCAGCACGAAGGACTGTTGTTCCCCGTCGGGGGCGGTAATCTCGACGAACGCGGTGCCGCTGACGAGGTCGGAGACGGCCGCCATCTCGAAGGTGCCGCTGTCCACGGTCCAGTTGTAGACGAAGACGGCGTCCGTGGGCTCGTCGAACGTCAACGAGATGCGGGCGTCGGGGCCCGTCAGGTTCTGGTAGGTGACCGGCGGCGCGGGGTCCACGATGGGCAGCATCATCGCCGTGCGTCCCCGCTCCTCGCTGACGCCGAGGAACGGTCCGCTCTCCACGGAGCACGCCTCGCCGACGACGTGGATCTCCCATACGAGCTCGGCGCCGCTTTGGAGTTCGCTGACTTGGGCCGGTACCTCCCATTCAATCGCATCGTACGGTTCGTCGTCGGACGCCGTGTAGTTGTACGTCCGGTTCGCCCCGTGCGCCACGACGACGCTGCCGGCGCGCAAGGTCGTGTTGACCGTCAGGTTCTCCCCGTCGCCGCCGGAGGCGCCGATGTACGCCTTCAGGAAGACGGAGGCGTTCTGCTGGAGGAACACGCTCTCGTTGAGCTCCGGGTCGAGCGTAAGCGTCCAGGTCGCCTCGACGTCCGAGTCGACGCCCGGAATGGGTTCGGGAAGCGTGCACGCCTGGCTCTGGCCCATCGCTACGTCGTCCGAGTCGGGGTCGTCGGCCTGCGTGTTCATCCATCCGGCGTACTCGTCGTCCGCGTCCTCTTGGTGGTGGGCGTACAGGATGCGGTCGTCGGGCGAAGGCGGCGGCGCGTCGTCGGCCTGGCCGGCGGCCGGTACGGCGACCAACAGCAACGCCACGGCCACGAGGCTGGCAAAAAGGGCGGCTCGATCAATCATCCTGCTTTCACGCGTGGTCGTCCAACAAAAGCCTTCTAGCCCGATTTTCGAATCCTTCGACTGTCGTCCTACACGAAAACGTTTAACCGGGTCGCCTCCATGGCCGCGCCAGCGCCGTTCTCCATGGGGGTATGGTGTAACCTGGCAACACTGCGGGCTCCAGTTAAGGAATGATGACAAGAGGGTCAGCCGAGGCGGCTTCCGGTCGCTCATGACGAGTAACTGGAGCGCTGACCTTGCCCCTTGGTCATCCTCTGGGCAAGCCACACCGGTGTGCGGTTGTGCCCGGGTCTCTAGAAGTGACCCGCCAATCTGGGTTCAAAACCCGGTCGGACGCCGTCCGACGTGATGGATCGGCCGTTGGGTGAAACTCCCAGTGCCCCCACC
>CAZXJU010000178.1:1572-4707 GCA_964641035.1 uncultured Halobacteriales archaeon
AGGAACCCGCTCGAGTAGACCATGATGTTCGGCGGCGTCCCGATCACCAGGATGAAGCTGAACGCGCTTGCGACCGCGGTCAGCACGCCCGCCTTGGCGATGTCGACGCCGGCGGCCGCCGCCAACGCGAGACTGAACGGAGCGACCACCGCCACCGCGGCCCCGTCGCTCATGAAGTTCGTCGCCAGCAGCGTAAGGAACAGGATGCTTGCCAGGATCATGACCTCGCCACGCACGGGCACCATCCCGAAGAACCCGACCGCGATCCATTCGGCGGCCCCCGTCGACTGCATCGTCCGGCCCAACGCCAGGGCCGCCCCGTAGATGAACGGCACGCCCCACGGGATCCCGCGGCGCGCGTCCTCCCAGTCCAGGACGTTGAACGCGAACATGAAGCTCGCGCCGACGATCGCGATCACGCCCAACCCCAGCGTCGTGCCCAACGTGATCCACAAAAGGACCGTCGCCAAGAGGATCGACACCGGCACCGCGTGGTGACGCTTCATCGGCGTGTGCGGCATCCGAGCCGAATCCAGTTTGCCGCCCTTGACGCGGAAGACGACTTTGACCAAGACGTATACGACCGGGATCAACAAGAGCGTGATCGGGACCGCCATCACCATCCATTTCAGGTAACTGACCTGCACGCCGTACAGGTCCCGCATGTACCCGATCGCCACCGCGTTGCGCGCGCCGCCCGACGGGGTCGCCAGGCCCGAGATGTTGGCGGCGAACGCAACGGCCATCAGCAGGGCGCGGCGCAACTCGACGTCCTTGCGAAGGTCCAGGTTTCGGATGATCGCCAAGACGATCGTCAGCATGATGGCGGCCACCGCATGGTCGCTGATCAGCATCGCGAAAAAGCTCGTGATCGTGATGACACCCAACAGGAGCATGTCCTTGTTGCGACCGATCCGGCGGATCAGCGACGACGCGATCGCCTTGTCCGCGCCGCTCTTGCCGATCGCCTCGGCCAGAATCAGGCTCCCGAGGATGAAGAAGACCGTGTCCTCGGCGTACGGCGCGAACGCGACGTTCGGGTCCTCATGGATCCGCAACAGGACGAGGCCGGCGCCGGCGGCCAGTGCCGTCACCGGCAACGGGAAGACCTCCGTCACCCAGAAGTAGATCACGATCGTCAAGAGCGCAATCGTCCGCTGCGCCTCGACCGTCAAGCCGGGCGGCTGCGGCAGCAGCAGGATGATGCCGAAGATGAGGAACCCGATCCCGATCTTCCGCAACCTTCGGTCGGCCAGCATGCGTTGCCACACCATGCTGCATCACCCGTCCCACATCGCGAGAAGCGGAGTCTTCGTGTGCACGACCAACTTGTCGATCGGCGAGGCGGGCCCCAGGAACCCGGGTGCCATGTATTCTCGGCCGACGACGAGGAAGTTCGCCTCACGCTCCTTGCTTTCGCGGACGAACGCCCGCCACGACGCTTGCCCCGCCCGCTTCTCCAACAAGTCGATGTCGAGCCCGATGCCAAGGTTCTCCCGGTGCGCCAGGGCCGACATCAGCAGCGTCTCGGCCTCCGACGCGCGGCGCCGAGGCGCCACGTGCGTCGCGACGATCTTGCTGCCGTAGCTCTTGGCGATCGGCGCGCTTGCATAGAGCGCCTTCACGCTGCCCTTGTCGCCGCCGTACGCCTGCACGATCGGCCGACCGTCGCGCGGCACCGGATGGTAGTCCCGGATCAATAGGACGCTCGTTTCGACGCGGTGGATGATGTCGCTGACGACGCTTCCGAACGGAACGCGCTCATAGGCCGACATGTGGAACCCGCCGGTCACGACCAGGTCCGCGCCTTCGCGGCGCACGTAATGGGCGATGGTCTTGGCGGTGTCGCCGTAGCCGATCAACCGTTCGAACTGCGTCTCCTGCGGCACCTCCTCGCTGTAGTCCGACAACGACTGCTCCCCGATCGCGGTCAACGCGTCCTGCACCGCCTGGACCGGTTCGGCGCCCGCCATCAACGCCTTCTCGTCCACGACGTACAGGGCCAACAGTTCCGCGTCCAGGCGACGCGCCAGGTCCGCCGCCAACTCTCGTGCCTTCTTCTGCGGCCGGCTCGGATCCAGATGGACAAGGACCTTCTCAATCATCTTCGGCGCGCCACCACTCGTCGCCCCTTCTGGGTAGCCGACAAAGTCGACGCCTCGATAAAACCCTGACCAAAGGAACTGCGGGGTCCGGCACAAGCATTATGGCGAACCCGTCCATCGCGCAGCCGTCTATGCAAGCACCACGCGGCACCCGAGACTTCGGGCCCGAGGAGATGGCCGCACGACGCCATGTCGAGGCGCGCCTGCGACGCGTCTTCGAATCCTACGGGTACCACGAGGTGCAGACGCCGACCTTCGAACACTTGGAACTCTTCACGGCCAAGAGCGGCCCCGGCATCGTCGATGAACTCTACGCCTTCGAGGACAAGGGAGACCGCGAACTGGCGCTGCGGCCCGAACTGACGGCCCCCGTCATGCGCTATTATTTCGCCGACCTCAAGATGGCGCCAAAACCGGTCAAACTCTACTACGTGGCCAACTGCTTCCGCTACGACCGCCCGCAGGCGGGACGGTACCGCGAATTCTGGCAGATGGGTTGCGAACTCGTCGGCGATGCGGGCCCCGTGGCGGTCGCCGAACTCGTCGCCATGGCCGTCGGGCTGGTCGAAGCCGCCGGACTGGGCACGTTCGAGCTGCGGCTGGGCCACCTCGACATCCTCCGCACCGCGCTCGAGGCCCAAGGCGTGGACCGCGACGACCAGCGTCCGTTGATGCGCCTGATCGACAAACGCGACGACGACGGGCTGCGAAAGGCGTTGCCGTCGGGCGCCGACGCGGACGCCCTGATCGCTCTTTTCGACGCACGCGGCCTCGACGACGTGCGGACGGCCCTCGGCGGCTCGAATGCCGCCGACGCGCTGGACGAGGTCGATGCGGTGCTCTCCAACCTCCAGGCGCTCGGCGTGCCCGCCGACCGGGTGCGCGTCGACGCCGGAATCGCACGCGGGCTCGACTACTACACGGGCGTCGTTTTCGAGCTGGACGCACCCAACCTCGGGGCCGAGAAACAACTGTTGGGCGGCGGCGTCTACGCGTTGGCCGACGTCTTCGACGAGCCGCCGGTCGACAC
>CAZXJU010000179.1:0-3055 GCA_964641035.1 uncultured Halobacteriales archaeon
GGGGATCGTGGTGCCGCCGGGTGAGCCGACGCCGAGGATGGGCACGCCGTCCTTGAGCACGATGACGGGGCTGGTCGAGGAGCGGGGCCGCTTGTTCGGCTCGGGTGAGTTGATCGTGCCGGTCGCCCACGTGAAATCGGTCAGCTCGTCGTTGAGCAGGAACCCCCAGCCGGGCACGATCATGCCGTTGCCGAAGGCGGATTCGATGGTGCTGGTGACGCTGGCGATGTTGCCGTAGGCGTCGACGACGGTGAAGTGCGTCGTGTGTTGGCCTTCGGGACCGTCCTGGCCACGCGCGCCGGTGTCGTTTCCGTCGTCGTAGGGCCAGGGGTCACCGGCTGCGTGGTCCTTGGACTGCATCGGGTCGATCTGGGCGCGTCGTTCGGCGAGGTACTCGGGATTTAGCAGGCCGTCGGTGGGCACGCGGACGAAGGCGGGGTCGGCCACGTGCGCCGCCCGGTCGGCGTAGGCCAGGCGGAGCGCTTCGATGGTGTGGTGGACGCCGACGGCGGCCGTGGCGCCCATTTCGCCCACGTCGAGGCCGTCGAGGATGCCGAGGGTTTGAAGCGTGATGATGCCGCCGCCGGGCGGGGGCGACGAGTAGACGTCGTAGCCTTCGAATTCGATGTGGAGGGGTTGGCGTTCGATGGCCGAGTAGTTGCGGATGTCGTCGACGGTCATCGTGCCTTCGCGGACTTGCGTGGTGTCGGCGATGGCCTCGGCGATCGGGCCGTCGTAGAAGGCGGCGACGCCCGCTTCGGCGATCGTCCGGAACGTCTTGGCCAGGTCCGGCTGGACGAGCGTCTGGCCGGGCGCCAAGGGGACGCCGCCGACGCACGGGCCGGTGTCGGTCGGGCAGACGGCGCCTTGGAGGAAGACTTCGGCGCTGGGCGGCCAGCTGCGAAGCTCGTCCTGGGCGAGGCTGATCATCTCGGTGTCGTACGCGTCGACGTCGTACCCGTCGGCCGCCAGTGCGATCGCGGTCCGGAGCGTCTCGGCCAGGGGCATGGTGCCGTAGTCTTCGAGGGCGAGGGCGAACGCGGCGAGGGTGCCTGGGACGCCGACGCTGTAGCCCATGCGGTCGGGATTCGTGTCGTCCGAGTTCTCGTATTGGTCGGGCTGGGTGCCGGCGGCGGCCGTTTCGCGCCCGTCGATGAGGACCAGGCGGTCCTCTTGGGCGAGGTAGAGGAGGATGAAGGCGCCGCCTCCGATGCCGCTGAAGTAGGGTTCGCGTACGTTGAGGGCGAATTGGACGGCGGCGGCCGCGTCGACGGCGTTGCCGCCGGCTTCGAGCATCGAACCGCCGGCGAGCGCGGCGTCGCGTTTGGCGGCCGCGACGACGCCTGGGTGCTTGGGTTCGAGCGGTGGCGTGGTGGGGCCCGGCTCGTCGGGCTCGTCGGGTCCGCCGGCGAAGCAGCCGGAGGCGACCAGGGCGAGGATGACGAGGACGCTGGCGGTGCGCACGGAATCGGAGGCGTGGCGCGGATACTTGAATCCTACCGATGGCGCAAACCTTGTAGCCGGGCCATGGGTTCCGACGGGCCATGGGTGAAGGGAAGGCGTCGTGGGGCGTGTTGGGCATCTTGTACGCGGTCGCGCTCATCGTGGGTACGATCCTGGTCGTGGTCGGCGGGTCGTCGGAGCAGGATGTCGAGCGGGAGTCGTTCACCGTGTACGCGCCGACGATGGCCGAGAACGGCGGCGTGCTGTTGGCGTCGATGTGGGCATTCAACGTCGGGAACGTGTTGCTGGTCGGCTACGTCGCCCATTTGTATTCGCGTGCGCGCGCGGCGGGCGTCGCGGTCGCGTGGGCGGCCGGAAGCGTCGCCTTGGCCGCGTTCCTGTTCCTCGTCGAGACGCTTCTGACGATCGGCGTGATCGACGTGGCCGCGCCGTACGCGGTCGGACAAGGCTTCGAGGCGGGCCACCCGTTCGTGGCGACGGTGGACACGCTGATGACGGTGCGCAACGTGACGGCCCTGTTGGCCGGGGGGCTCTTGGCGCTCGGCGCGGTCTTGACCGGCGTGGCGAGCCGGCGCGGCGGGCCTCGTCGGCATCGTCGGACTCGTCGGACTGTTTTACCCCCTCGTCGAGGCGTTGAGCTACGTGCGCCAGATTGGGATTATGCTGTTCGCGTTGTGGGCGGCGGCGGATGGCGGGATGAGCCGGCATGGCGGAGGGGAAGCGGCTGGCGATGAGTAGACGCACTTCGGAACGTCGTGAAAACGCGATTACCAGTCTCAGCTTATACGCGGTATCGACAAGCCAGTCCCTGCATGAGGACTCCGACCGGCCGGACGCTGGACCCGGCCAAGCCGTGGCGGACGGCCGAACGAGCATCGGAGCGAATCGCAAAGCTGGTCGCGCTCGTGGCCGGCGCCCAATTCTTCTTGAACGGTATGCAGCAGGTCACGTCGGGCGTGCCGATGCTGCTCATGTGGTGGTCCGCCGGGCTGCTCGTCGTGCTGCTCACCTTGCGAATCGAAAGGTATTTCGCCAAACGGAGGCGATTACGACATGATGGCTGAGCCGGACACGTGGGACGATGCCGAGTTCCGCGACCCGTACTATTATCTTGCCGTGGGGATGGCAGTCATTCTTTTTGCGGGCATCGTATGGGCGTTGACCCCCTGGTTCCCGTGGGGATAGGCACCCCGGCCCGCGGCGCCTTGTCCCGAGAATCCGGAAGGTATTTGGCCTGACGAGGGAGATTACACGATGATGACTCGTGAGACTGCCGCCGAGGTGGCATGGCGTCGAGACCCATCGTACTACATCCTGTACGTGCTCACGGTCGCGGCGTGGGTTGGCGCGGCGGTTGCCCTCGTCCTGTGGGCACCGTGGGCGTAACCCTCGACAGGACCACGTTGCGCCCGCTGGCCATGCGCCGATTCGACAGGTAATTCGAGGAGCGGAGGCGATGGGGTCTTTGATGGAACCACTGGAGAAGCGGACCATGTGGGAATTGCGAAATCCGTATCGTGATTTGGCGTTCATTCTGATGATCGTCATGTTCCTTGGCGCGATCTGGGGCTTCGTCATGTGGGCGCCGTGG
>CAZXJU010000179.1:3155-4644 GCA_964641035.1 uncultured Halobacteriales archaeon
GATGATCGTCATGTTCCTTGGCGCGATCTGGGGCTTCGTCATGTGGGCGCCGTGGTCGTAACGATAAGACACCGCCTCGTCACGTCGCGGCTTCTTTCTCTTTGAGCGTGCCGGCGGCCCACAAGAGTCCGGCGGTGAGCGCACCCGCGCCGAAGGCCCCGTAGAAGGCGGTGTCAAGCCACACCTCGTCGGCCTCCCACGCCAGCGCGAAGAAGATGATCGCGCCGACGACGGCAATTGCGGCCGCGGCGACGCCGCCGGCGAACCCGGCACGGTCGAGGCGGCCTGGCGTGATGGGGACCCAGCCGAGGCGCGCCATGGCGGCGAGGCCCGCGACGACGAGGCCGGCGATGGCGGCGGTGAGCAGGATGAAGGCGAGCGGGTTGTTGAAGATGTGGACGTAGCCGGAGCTGGCGTCGGTGGCGTAGTATTCGAGCCAGGAGTCCCAGGAGACGTCGGTGTGGTACCAGCCGCCGAAGTCGCCGAAGAGGACCATGAGGACGCCCAACGGGGCGGCCACGGCGACGCCGACGAGCTTGCCCTTGTCCGGCTCGTCGTCGGGGTCCTTGCTCGTGGCCGCGGCGGGTGCTTCGGGTGGTCGTTGTGGCGTCGGTGGATCGTCGGGACGTGGTTGCGGTTTCGTCGTCGGGGTGTCGTCCGGCACACGTTCCCATTGCATGGTTCCACCGACCCGGGAGAGGGTAGGCCGTCGGATTTTTTAAGCGCGCCGTCTGCGCAAAGCCGTTAAGGCCGACGCGGCGGATGCGGTGTCGGCTTCCCCGATGAAGGCGATCGACGCGCACGTGCACCTCGTGCCCTCAAGCCGCGTGTTCAAGGAGCAGGCGGCGCGCGTCGGCGCGACGAACACGCTTGACGGGTTGCTTTCGGAGATGGAGGCGAACGACGTCGAGAAGGCGTTGTTGATCGGGCATTGGGACGTCGACGACGGGCCGGCCGGCGGGCGGTTCCGCAACCGGACGAACGACGAGGTATTGGAGGTGCTGGAGGCCGGTGGCGACCGGTTCCGTGGGATCCTCACGGTGAACGTCGCCGGCCAGGGGGCGATCGACTTGGAGTTGATCGAGGAGGAGCTGGAATCGAACGAGCAGGTGGTGGGTGTGAAGTTCTTCCTGGGGTACGAGGCGTATTATCCGACGGACGCGCGGTTGACGCCCGTTTACGAGATGCTTGAGCGGACCGGCGGCATCGCCGTCTTCCACACAGGGGACACGTTGGTCTCGGATGTGCACGTCAAGTATGCGCATCCGATGCCGTTGGATGAGGTGGCGGTGACGCATCCCAAGATGCGGATCGTGGCGGCGCACGCGGGGCAGCATTGGATGCACGATGCGGGCGAGGTCGTGGGCAAGAACCCGAACGTGTGGGCGGACCTCTCCGGGTGGTTCCTTGAGCCGAAGATGCCGTGGTTCGCGGACTACGTGAAGTCGCAGTTCCGGGAGTTCGTCTTCTGGGCCGACTCGGCGGACAA
>CAZXJU010000180.1:0-4597 GCA_964641035.1 uncultured Halobacteriales archaeon
CCGGCCGAGGATGCGGGGCACGCGTTTCGGCTCGTCGGCGTCCAACCGTTCGGCTAGACCGGCCAAGAGGTCGTACGACGGGACCGGCTTGTCGTCCACCACGTGCCACGTGCCGTCCTTGCCGTGCTTGTGCGCCTCGAAGAAGGCGCGTCCGGCGTCGTCGGCGTGGAGCATCGCCCATTCGGCCTGGCCGTCACCGACCACGCCCATGCGGCCCTTGACGAGGCCGCGGCCGAAGAGCCGCGTCTGCTCGGAATCCGCCGCGTAGAGGATCCCCAGTCGGAGGATCTGGACGCCGATCTCGTGCGCTTCACCGATTTTACGCAGTTGCCGCTCCGCGAGCATCGCGGACGCGCTGGTGGCGTCCGGGTTGTACGGCGCGTCTTCGTCGAACGCGTCGCCGCCGTCGGGCCGGACGACCCAGACGATGCTGGGCAATTGGATTCGTTTGGCGCCGACTTCGACGGCGGCTTCCGCCATCGCCACCGCGCCGGCACGCCGCACGCGGTCGTTGCGTGCCAGGCGTTTCTTGGTCAGGCGTCGGGTGCCCCGCAACGCGGTGGCCGCGTGTACGAAGACGTCGCACCCCTTGCCCGCCTCGGCCAGGGACGCCGCGTCGAAGAGGTCGGCCCGCTTCGGCGTGCCGCCCAATTCCTTGATCAGCGTCTCGTTCTCGTCGCTTCGGGCCAGGCCGAGCACGGTGTGGCCGGCGGCCTTGTACTCTTGGAGGATTCGCCGTCCCAACACGCCTGTGGCGCCGCTTAGGAATACCTTCATTACTCGGTCGTGGCCGCGCAGAGACTGTGCCTTCAAAACGTTTCTTAGACAAGGTGGGCTTCGCCGGAGCGATGACCGAGTTGCCGCCGTTTGCGAACCTGGCCGACTTGAAGCCGCTGGCGCGGGAGCGGATTGACGAGGGCCCGTGGGGCTACATCGCCGGTGGCTCCGAGGACGAGGCGACGCTTTCGGCCAACGAGCAGGCGTTCGCCCGGTGGCGGTTCGTGCCTCGCGTGCTGCGCGACGTGTCGGACGTGTCGACCGCCGGCCGCGTCCTGGGCACCGACGTGCCGCTTCCAGTGCTCGTGGCGCCGACGGCGTACCATTGCCTGGCGCACCCGGACGGGGAAGTCGCCACCGCCCAGGGCGCCGCGGACGTGGGCACGGTCTTCACGATGAGCACGCTCGCCAACCGGACGCTCGAGGACGTGGCCGGCGGTTCCGACGGCCCACGCTGGATGCAGGTCTACGTGTTCCGGGACCGGGCCCTGACGGAGTCGTTGGTGGAGCGGGCGGAGAAGGCCGGGTTCCAGGCGATCGTGCTGACGGTGGACCTGCCGGTCAGCGGCCGGCGCGAACGGGACCTGCGGACCGGGTTCACCATGCCGGAGGGCCTTGGTTTGGGGAACTTCGAAGATTTGGGGTCGGGGCTGACGCCGCACGGCATCGTCGGCGAGCAGATCGACCCGTCGCTCGACTGGGGCGACGTGTCGTGGCTGCAGGACCTGACGGATCTGCCGGTGCTGGTCAAGGGCGTGCTGGACCCGTTGGATGCGGAGGAGGCCATCGACGCGGGCGCCGCCGGCGTCGTCGTCTCGAACCACGGCGGGCGGCAACTGGACCATACCGTGGCGTCGCTGGACGCGTTGCCGGGCATCGTGGAGGCCGTGGAGGACCGGGTCGAGGTCTTGATGGACGGTGGGGTGCGCCGCGGGACGGACGTGCTGAAGGCGTTGTGTCTGGGTGCGCGGGCCGTGTCGGTGGGGCGTCCGGTCCTGTGGGGGTTGGCCGTCGGCGGCCGCCACGGGGTCGCCGCGGTGCTGCGCCACCTCCAGGAGGAGATCCAGGTCTCGATGCAGATCCTGGGGGCCCGGCGGCTGGCGGACGTGACGCCGGACCGGCTCCTCCCGGCACCCTGAGAGCGTGTGGCTTTTAGTATGAGCCACAGTACCAAACCATACTTACTTATAACGCCCACGGCCATAGAACATGTTTGCCGACGGCAGGGGTCTCGCACGATGCCTACGAACCGCAACGGAAACCATTCCGAAACCAAGTCCGACCCGGACGCTGAATACGAATACACTTGGTGGTGATCCAGGTCGCGTCCCGCCTTCGGGTGGGGCTCGCTTTTTCGCGCCCAACATCACGGTGACGCTGGGCGCTCGTGGCCCGTTCTTTTCCGCACAGCCCGTCGTTCCGCCCAGTTCGCGGTCCATGGGCTCGCTTTTTCCGCGGAGCGTACTGCTTAGACCATTCGACGGTGACGTGGCCGCCCTTGACGAATCTCCGGTTCAAGGACGCGCGTCCGCCTGCGACCCCTATTCGTCGGGCCGGGACTCGTCGACCGCCGGGGCCGCCTCCGGAACCGCCGGCGCAGCGCTTGCGGTCTTGGGCCGCATCAGTGCGCCCACGTAGACGCCGGCGAGGACCAGGAGGCTCCCGAGCGCGAACAGAGGCGTGAGCCTCTCGCCGAGAAGCCACGCGGCGACCAGCACCGTCACGATGGGTTGCAGGACACCTTGGTATGCGGCGGCCGAGACGGTCCAGCGGCCGATCACGACCACCATAAGCACGAATCCGACGATGGAACCCAACGGGATGAGCCAGGCGAGGGCGGCCCAGGTCGCCGCCTGCGTCGGTACGGCCCACGTCTCGCCGACCGTCAGCGACACCGCGGCGAGGACAACGGTCCCGACCGCCATCGCGACGGCGTTGACGGCCAACGGGTTGCCGCGCGGGAACCATTTGATGACGACGCTTCCCTCGGCGGCGAATACGACGGCGACCAGGATTGCGACGATCGACAGGGCGGGAACGGACGCTTGGAGGCTGTCCTGGAAGATGACGGCGACGCCGCCGGCCGCGATGAGGGCGCCGGCCAGGCCGTGCCAGCGGAACCGTTCCAGGCGGTGCGCAATGGCCAGGACGAAGGTGATGAGCGGCAGCATCGCGAAGAGGACGGAGGCCAGGCCGGCCGGCGCGTCCTGGAGCGCCCAATACATGAGGCCGAACATGGCGCCGAAGGTGAGGGCCCCGAAGATGGCGGCCCCCAAGAGGGTCTTGCCGCGCGGAAGAGGGATCCGACGGGCGGCCAGGATCCCGAACAGGAGCAGGGTCGCGGCCGCGAACCGTAGGGTGGCACCCCAGAAGGGAGCCAGCTCCATGTTGCTGAACCGGACGGCGACGAAGTTCGACGCGAGGATTACGGTGGAGATGCCGAACGCGACGAGCGTTGACGCGTCTGGCTTGGAATCGGTCATGGTCCGCGCGGCCCGCATGGCACCCGGCCCCTATTTAACCGGGGGCGTTGACCCACGTACGCATCATGTCGCCGGCCCGGCCTCGGTAGGGCCGCCGGTCGAGGCCGCTCGACCCCGTGAATACCAGAAGACCAAGCCGGAGGAGACGGCGTTGGTGAGGACGATGACGATGGCGGCGTAGCTTCCGAACTGTTCGGTCCCGGGGATGCCGAAGGTCTGGAACGGCACGAGGCTCAACGCGGCCGCGGCCAACCCCAACGGGAACATCAGTTCGATGGATTTCCGGTCCCACGCGTCGAGCGCGCCGCGGCGGAACAAGACGGTGACGCCGAACCAGCGGCCGGCGATGACGGCCACCGTCAGGAGGACGCCGACGGCCAGGAACGTCGGGTTGAAGAAGGCGTCCAGGTCGAGGACGATGCCGAGCAGGACGAAGAAGAACGTGCGGATGAAGAAGACGATCTCCTGATGGAACCCTTGCAGGCCGGCGCCGAATACGGGGACGAGCTCCTGGCGGCGGCCGGAGCGCGCCGGTCGTTTGCTGAGCTCCGGTTCTGCCCATTGCAGGCGGTTGCTGTTGCCGAGCACCAGGCCGAAGGCGAGCACCGCGATGGGGCCGGAGCCGCCGAGGAACTCGGTGGCGGCGTGCACCACGAACAACGCGGCCAGCGTCAGCATGTATTCGGGTCCACCGTGGCGTACCTTGGGAAGTACGCGCGACCATCCGAAGCCGGCGGCGAGCCCGCCGAGCGTCCCGACGGTGAACGTGGTGAGGATCGTCTGGGTGAAGTTGAGCGGGTCGCTGAGTTTGAGGGAGACGGCCACCGCGACCGTGTGCACGCCGACGACGACGAGCACGTCGCTGACGGCGGCCTCCAACGACACGATCGTGACGGCGCGGTCGCTTGCGCCCATCT
Source organism: uncultured Halobacteriales archaeon (assembly GCA_964641035.1). Classification (GTDB taxonomy): domain Archaea; phylum Thermoplasmatota; class E2; order JACPAO01; family JACPAO01; genus CAZXJU01. Next base: position 4,178 of record CAZXJU010000180.1, read on the forward strand.
GTTGGATGAGCGGCAGGACGATCACGACGCCGGCGCCTCCGAGCGCCATGCCCAGCATGAGGGCATTGATCGGGCGGACGCCGCCGAAGACGTGCGCCACGAACGCGCACAGCAGGGCCGTGGCACTGAAGACGACGACGCCGAGGGCGCTTCCCCATGCGACGCCCTTGCGCATTTCGCTGAGTTTGACCTCCAGGCCGCCGTCGAAGAGGATGAGGACGATCGCCAACGTGGAGACGATGGGCGCGATGGCGCGCAGGTCCCCGACGTCGAGCAGCCCGAGGATGGGGCCGATGAGGACGCCTAGCGCGATGAGGAAGAGGATGTCGGGTGTGCGGAACCGTTGGAACCCGACGGTGGCCAGGTACCCGCAGAAGATGATCAGGCCGACGAGGGCCAGGACGGTGTTCGCTTCCGCTG
>CAZXJU010000181.1:0-4581 GCA_964641035.1 uncultured Halobacteriales archaeon
CATAACGTCGTCCCCCAGAACTCGGTGGAATACTACGTGAACGTCGTCGTGGTCTACCAGCAGACGGGAGGCGCCGCGTCGTACGTCACCAACGAGGCGCCGGCGCCCGGGGACATGCTGCGGGCGGAGAACCTCATCCCGCCCGGCTCGTCCGAGGTGTACACGTTCCCCATCAACAGCTTCGGTCAAGGCGTGCAAGAGATCGAGATCGAGGTGCGCGCCTTCACCTGGTACGAGTTGACCCACCAGGACGGCGTCACGGCCGACTTCGACAATTATACGCGGTACGCCACCGAGAAGGTCGTCGTCGGCAACGAGTTCGTGCCCAGCGCCCAGAGCGTCGTGGCTGTCAGCGCGCCGGGGGAGGACTTACGTCTCGTGATCGGAGAGGTCACCGGATTCGCCAGCGCGGTCCTCCTGTTGCCCAGCCTTCTCTTAGGCGGCACGTTCGGCAAAGGCAGCCGGAAATTCTTCAACAACGTGCTCGGCGGCGCAAAACGCCGCGTCATGTGGCATAGCCTTGCGAGCCTCGGCATCTCTGCCGCCGCCGTCATCCACATCATCATGTTCATGCTCGAGATCCGCTACACGCTGATGATGGGCGTCCTGTGGGGAGGCCTCGGCACGTTGAGCCTACTGGCGCTCGGTCTCACCGGGTACTACCAAGTGCCGTTGATCCAACGTCACGGGTACAAGTGGTGGCGCTACACCCACTTGGTGTTCGGGATCCTCGTGGTGTTGTTCGTCAGCTGGCACTCGATCGTCGACGGGCCGGACTTCCTGTTCATCCGGGACCAATTGCCCGATTGGGTCAAGAGTTTCAACTTGGCCGAGAAGTGAGCGGAGACGGGGTCATTTCTTCCCGAACCCGCCGCGCCGTTCGTAGTAGCCGGCGATCAACCACGTGAGCAGGCCGACGCCGATGGCGGCGAGCAACCCCAGAAGCAGGGTCTCCCATACGGTGAACGCGCGGACGAAGACCTGGGCGACGATGTCGGGGCGGCTCACGTCCTGCGCACCCGTCGAAACCGGTTAAAGGGTTGTGGTCGGGATCGGTTACGACCCGCCCTGCTTGTCCGGCGGCAGGGCCGTGTAATCCGGATTGACGTCTTCCATCGGCACGCCGAAGAACTCCGTCTTGTAGACCTCGAACGGTTGCTCCAGCACGATGACGAGGTCCTCGTCACCCGCGTCGGCCCAATGCCGCACGGTCATCGCCAACGGGTACGCGTCCGGCTCGTCCGGGAAGTCCCCGTCGTCCATGACGACGCGGACCGGCGACGGGCTGTCGCTGCGGCCGTACTCGGCGTCCCATCCGCAGACGGGGTCGCATACGAGGTTCGTGACCACGAGCACGTTCATCCGGTTGGCGAAGTCCGAGGCGGGCTCCCACCACGTCTCCGTCAACAGCGTGGCCGGTTGTTCCAACTGTTCAAAATGCCAATCGATCTTGTTGTTCGGGTCCTTGCCGAAGGTGCCGACAGGTGTCCCGACGCCTTCGCCGCACTCCTCCGACAGGAACAATTGCGTGGCGATGCTGCACTTCATGTATCCGTTCCATATGACGGTGCTTTGGCGCGGTTCGGCCACCGGCTGGGGCGCCAATTGGACGTCGACCCGCGTGACTTCGCCCGGGCGGACGTCGATTCCCTTTCCGAGGCTTTCGTATCCGATCTTCTGGATGAAGATCTGATAACTTCCCGGGGCGAGGTCGCTCAAGGCGTACGTCCCGTCGGCGCCCGTGATCGCTTCCGCGTCCAGTTCCGGCACGCCGACGCTCGCGCCCGCAATGGGCAGGCCCTCGTCGGTGGTGACGACGCCCTCGATGCCGCCGGTATCCTCGGTCACTTGGGCCGTCGGCGTGGGCGTCGCCTGCTGCCCTTCGGCGTCGTCCCCGCCGATGCAGCCGGCGAGCGCGGCCAATCCAAAAACAACAACAATGGCAAACGTCGGAATCTGCGCCTGCGAAACCATACAATAAAGACTACGTGGAATCCTGATATAAAACGTTTCTTGGCCTTGGATAAGGGGGTCGACCCTACGTCCCTAGGAGGTCGCCTGCGTCGCGGGCGTCGGCCATCGGGTCCTCGCCACCGGTGAAATGCAGCTGAATCAAGGCGTACAAGTCTTCCAAGCCTTCGATTTCGGCCGCCGAGACCGGCGCCAATTGCGGGATCGAACCCAACGCGTCCATGCTTCTCAGCAGGTCGACGTTCAGTTCACGGAACATGCCCTCCTCGTCCTCGAGGACCGCCGCGTGCAGCGCATCCGGTTGTTCGGCCCATTCGAGGACCCGGTCGCGCTCCTCTTCCTCCAGCAGGTCCACCTTGGACAACACGTACCCGACGGGCAGCCCGAGCCGGAACTGGACGCTGAGAGCCAAGAGAAGCTGGCTGACGAAACTGGTCGGCTGCTTCGAAAGCACCGGGTCCATGAGGTATGCGATCATGCTGTCGTCCGGCGCCAGGAACTTGGTGAGGAACCGGCCGCTCTGGCGGAAGACGAACAGTTCGATCTGGCCCGGCGTGTCAATCAGCACGTAGTCGGAACGGAACGTCGCGATGCGGTCCTTGATCTTGTCCGCCTGCAGTGAGATCAGGTCGGCGGCGGCGATCTGCGCCCCGTTGGGGCCCAACCCTTCGCTGGCCATGACCTCGTCGAGCTTGACCCATTCGCGCACGTCGACCATGGGTTCATACGGTAGGCCTTCGGCGCCCGGGTCGAGGTTCACGAGAATCGTGTCGAGGCCTTGTTTCAGGCACCACTCGTGGTAGGCCCCGGCGAGGCTCGATTTGCCGGAACCGGCGGTGCCGGCGAAATAGATGTGGGGACTGAGGCCGGGCATAGCCTGTTCAGGACTCCCGTAGGATGTTCATATGCGCCAGACGCCGTTCGATCAGGTCGCGGGTGCCCACGTCGTGCCGGACGAACAAGTGGTCGCCGGTCACGTGCCCGAGGCCCGCTTCGCACACGTCGTTGGCCTCCCGCAACGTCTCCCCTTCGCCTAGGACCGCCAGGGCGCGCGACGTCGTCGTCTTCACGACGCCCGGCCTGACCGCGTCGACCGCGGCGTAGAAGAGGTCGGCGCCTGCGGCGTTGATCGCGTTCTCGTCGACGTGGATCTCCTGGCCCGCCATCGGTCTTGTTCCGTAGCCCTCCGGGACGACGTACTTGACGACGGTGGCGGCCTGCCGGAAGTGGATGCCCGTCTTGCTGAGATTGCCTTGTGCGGTGCGCAGCAGGATGTCGGGGAAGTCCCCTTCGAGTAGGTGGAGGACGTTCATCGCCTCCGGGTCGCCGAACCGGGCGTTGACCTCGATGACGCGGGGTCCTTGATGGGTGAGCATGAACTGGCCGTAGATGGGTCCCCGGTACGGCGTCCCTTCCTTGTTCAGGGCGCCGACGATCCCGCGCAGGATGTCGTGGGCCTTCTCGACGTCGGCCTTCGGCAGGAACGGGAGCAGCCCATCGGCCTGGCTGTACGCCCCCATGCCGCCCGTGTTCGGCCCTTCGTCTCCCGGAAGAAGCCGCTTGTGGTCTTGGACGGCCGGCATCGGGACCACGCGGTCGCCGTCGGTGAACGCCTGCAACGTGAACTCTTCGCCGTCGAGCAATTCTTCGACGACGAGGCGGCCGCCGCCGATGTCCTTGGAGAACACCTTGTCGACGTAGGCGAGCGCGCCCTCCACATCGTGGAAATGGTCGCCGTAGACCTGGACGCCCTTGCCGCCGGTCAGCCCGACCGGTTTCAAGGCGAACCGGGGGCCGTTCTCCTTGATGAAGGCGCGCGCCTCGCCGGCCGAGTCGAACGGGTGGAAGCCGATGTTTCCATGGACGCCATGGCGTTCCAACAGGTCGCGCATGAACGCCTTGTCCGTCTCGATCCGGGCCGCCGCCTTCGAGGGTGCGGCCACGGTGAAGCCGGCGTCGGCCAAGGCGTCGGAGACCCCGGCCTCCAGGGGAGCCTCGGGTCCGATCGTGATGACGTCCGCGCCAATCTTCTCGGCGAAGGCAAGCGCCTGTTCGACGTTGGTCTCCGGTTCGAAGGCGCATTTGGTGGCCAATGCCTCGATGCCGGGGTTCTTGTTCTTCAGCATCGCGTAAAGCGTGGCGTCCGGGTTGGCCGTGATGGCCTTGGCCATCGCGTGCTCCCGGGCCCCGCCGCCTACCAATAGTACCTTCATGCCGTCTCGGCCTCCAAGCGTTTCAGGAGGTCTTGGGAAGAAACGAGCGCATTCAGGCGGACACCCAGTTTCTCAAGCCGTTCCGCGGCGCCTTCGCCGCGGTCGACCACCGTCAGGACGTGTTCGACGGTCGCGCCGGCGTCGCGCAACCGTTCGACGGCGTCGGCCACGGAGCCGCCGGAAGTCGTCACGTCCTCGAGCACAAGGACGCGTTGGTCCTGCACCTCGGCGCCTTCGATGCCACGGCCCGTGCCGTGGTCGCGGTCTCCCTTCCGGAGCACGGCGAACGGCAGCCCCGTCTCGAGGCTGACGGCGACGATGATCGGTACGGCACCCAGCTCGACGCCGGCCAAAAGGTCCGCACCGTCCGACCGCTCCGCCACCTCGCGGGCGATCC
>CAZXJU010000182.1:0-4575 GCA_964641035.1 uncultured Halobacteriales archaeon
GGGTACTTCGCCGACGAGTTCGACGCGGTGCTTCACGACGTGTGCACCAAATGGTGGTCGCCAAGGTGTTCGGGCGTCGGGGCGACGATTGAGACCCGGTATTCCCAGTATCTCAGTGTCTTCATGAACGCGATCCCGAACGACGTAGAGACCTACACTGCGGTCCCCGACTCTTAGGAGTGTTTTGATCTCGGATTTCAACGGAATGCTCCCGTGCTTTTGCGGCGTCCGCTGGAGGCGCTTGTCCAACAGAGACCGGAGCGCCGACACCAGCGCCGGGCGCGTCGTGCGGCGAAACGGCTCGGTTTTGTGCGACGACAACAAACCAAACGCTCTTTACGACGACCGTGCCTCGCTGGGCCTCGGAGGTGCGGGCCGTCCAGTGCCGCGAAGGGCCGCCATCCTCCCTTGTCCTCGAGGCGGACGACGCGAGGCCGGCGGCCGCCGCGTTCGTCGTCCCCCTCCTGACCCGGCTACGGACGCCGGTGGATGCTTGCTACCACGGCCCCGTGGGGGCGGCTAAACCACGAGGGGGCGTTCTCCCTGCGCCGTAGCGCCAGCGTCCGTCGCTGGTTTGCCCTGGTCCTCCTGGCTTCGTTGCTGCCGCTGTCGGCGCAGGCGGCGCCGTGGCTCCAGCGCGGTCACGATGCGCAGGGGACCTTTGCCACGGACGACGAGGGGCCCGCGTGGCCGGACGTGGCGCTTCAGGTCGAGTTGCCCGGGCAGCCGCAGCGGTGGCACCTGGTGATGGACGGTTACGCGTACGTCCTGGTGGAACTGGGACGATTCCAGGAGTCATGGGCTGACATGTCGTTCGACGGGCCGACGGCGGTCATTCGTGTCGACCTCGATACGGGCGAGATGGAGGAATTGGCCCGGTGGGATTCAGCGGGAGACGCGATTGCGTCCGACGGCGAACGGATCTTCGTGACGATCGACCAGATCGGCGTCGTGGCCATCACGTTGGAAGGTGAGGAGGTGTGGACGTATCAGTGGCCGCGGCGATTACCGCACGAAACGATGCGCCCGAACTACGCCAGCTGCGACGGGGGCCTCCTGGTCCATGATGGGCGGATTACGGTCGGGTGCGACTTGCAAGCCTGGGATCGAGAATCGGGCTTCAAATCCCAAGAGATTTTCGACCTCGTGGCACGCCTTGATGCCGCCACGGGCTACCCTTACTGGAACTGGACGACAGACGCGACCACGGAAATCGAACGGGTAAGCCAATCCGCCCTTCCCGTCAACGGCACGGCCTTCGATCCGGTGTATCCGGCCACGCGAATGTTCGGCCTGGCCGTTTCCGAACTCGCCGTCGTCGTGAACACGGCGGAATACTGGTTCGGAGCCACGAGCATCAACCGAAACGTCTTGACGGTTCTTGACGGACCGACGGGCCAATTCCGATGGTCGGTCTCCTCCGACACGCGCTTGCCGGAGGGCGCGGCAAGCGATATGGAGGGTGTCGGGTCGCCACAGGAGTTGAGCTTGGGGCGACCCGTAATCATGGAGGGGCTGGTCTTCGCGGAGCTCGATGGCAAGCTCCAGGTCCGCAATGCGGCCACAAGCGAGCTACTTGACGAACAAGACGTCCTTGCGCAGGACTTGGAACCGTTGCCGCACGGCGTGTCGGATCTGGGCCTCGCCGACGGATTCTTGTATGTTCCCTCGGACCAGTTCGTGACGCGTTTCGACGTGACCCAGCCCCGTTCCCTCGAACTGGATTGGGCAACCCCGATGGAACCGACGCCCCCAGGGCAGGCCTACGACGAAGGGCCGCTTGTCGCTGGCGACATAGTGTTCCTCGCGTCGTGGAACAATGAACTCGGTCCAGCGGGTGAACGTTCCGTGACTGGGGAGGTCCTTGGCGACGAACAGAAGGCCGCGAACTCTTCGGTCTGGGCGTTTGATGCCGAAGACGGCCGGCTCCTATGGCACGTGCCGATGCCGGGCGCCGACTTGCGCGACCTCGCGCTCTCGGATGGTCTGCTCGTGGTCACGGACCTGCTGAGCACCCGCTTGACGGTCTTCGGGCGTACCGACGCCTCGCCGAAGCCGATTGCGGCGTTCCCGAGCGCGTATCCGGCGGTCGGCGAGAATGTCACGGTGAATCTCGCCTCGTCGCAGCCGGGAGCGCAAGGCCCCGTCTCTCGGTACATGGCGGATTGGGGCGACGGAACGGTGAGCCAATGGCAGAGCGATCCGTACCTCACGCACGCCTACGAGCAGGCGGGCGGGGTTACGGCGCGCTTCGTCGTGGGGAACAAGGCCAACCAGAGTGCGAGCGTGCTGCACACGTTCCACGTCGGCGCGTCGCCGCCGGTCGACGAGACGGCTTCAGGCCTCGAGGCCGATTCGGATGGTGGGTGGGGGATCTTTTCGGCCGCCGGCCCCGGCCTGTTCTTGTACCTGGTCCTGGCCGTCGTCGGTGGGGGCTTTGGCGGGGTCGCGGTGGCCCGGCGTAACGGCGACAAACCATCCGGACGGCTGGACACCTACCGGGCCGCCCTGGCCGGTACGCTGGCAGTCGGCGGCGACCACGACGCCACTCCGGTCCTGACGGCGCTTCGGTCGCGCCTCGGGATCACCGACAAGGACCACGCCCTGCTTGTCGCGGAAGTGGAGCGTGTGACGCCCGCGGCCGCGTTGCGGCCCGGCGGACTCTTCCTCGGCCGCTATCGCGTCCAAGAGCGACTTGGCGCCGGGGCCGGTGGGGACGTGTGGCGGGCCGTCGACGAGGACCTGGACCGCAACGTCGCGATCAAGCGCCTGGCCGGCGACGCGCTGCGTTCGGCCGCAGCCTTCGAACGGTTCCGGGAGGAGACTCGGCTGGCGGCAAGGCTGAGTCATCCGAACATCGTCCGGGTCCACGACGTGGAGACCGTTGCAGAGGACGTCTTCTTGATCATGGAGCACGTGGCGGACGGCAGCCTGACGGAGCGTCTGGGCGCGCGCGGCCCGATGCCCGAAGAGGAGGCGGTCCGTATGGCCACGGACGTCCTTGCGGCCTTGTCGGCCCTCCACGGCGCGGGCGTCCTTCATCGGGACGTGAAGCCGTCCAACGTGCTGCTCGACGAGGACGGCACGGCCAAGCTTAGCGACTTCACCGTGGCACGCCAGTCCGTTTCCGGGCAGACGCTGGCCGAACCGCATGATTCGGCGAGCCTGGGGACGCTCTCCTATATGTCACCGGAACAGGCCCGGGGGGTCGACGCCTCCGAGACGAGCGACTTGTATGCGGTCGCGGCGACGCTGTTCAAGGCGCTATCCGGCCGGCCTCCCATCGATGTGGACGGCCTCACAGGCTTCGAGGCGCGGGAGCGGATCCTCACGCAACCGCCCGCCCTGCCGCTCAAGGGTGTCTCAAACGCCGTCAATAAGGTGCTGGCCGACGTGTTGTCCAAGGACCCGGCGCGCCGGCCGCCCAGTGCGCAGGACATGGCGGCGGCGCTCGCCAAGACTCCGAAGGAAGCCGGCGGGTCCGGCTAGCCCGGACGGTATACCAGCAGGCTCCGCCCCACGCCGATGAAATCACCGGGGCGCAGTCGCGTCGGCTCATCCTTTTCCAATGGCGCCCAGTTGAGCCACGTACCGTTCTTGCTTCCCCGTAGGTCCGTCAACAGGAACCCGTCGCCGTCGGGCAGGATCTCGCTGTTCTCCAGACTCACGTACGGGTCATACTCGAGGCTCACATGGAGGTCGGGTTTCCGGCCGATGACCCATCCCCGGTCGTGCTTCAGGTCCGTCCGACTGAGCAGGAACACGCGGCCCTCCATGAGCCCGTGCGCCAACGCCAGGTGGGGCCCCGGAGGCGGCGCCGGTTGCGGGTTGGGACGCAAGAGGTCGGTCTCGTCGCGACGCGGCGGGGCGTCGAGCGCTACGGTGCCGACTTGGCGGAAATCCTCCAGAACTTGGTAGAGTCGAGGCCCGTTGACGACGTATTCCCTCTGGCCGCTTCCGCCGGGCCGTTGCCGCGCTTCGACGAGGCCCGCCCCGACCAAGTGGTCCACGTGCTCCTGGACGGATTGCCGGGCCAAGAGCCGGTCGGGCTTCTCGCCCTTCCGGTGGCGCCGCGCCTGGATCTTCAGTTCCGCCACGGTGTGCGGCAGGCGCAGCTTGTGAAGGATCTCCAGGCGGATCTCGAAGGCGAGGGCGCGAAGATACCCCTCCAGGGTCCCGTAGTCCACGGCCTGCGGTCGAAACATGGGCGGCCGATGGTGGCCGTCGGCAATAGGCGTTTGCGCGCGTAGCGCGCGGCCCGGAGGTTCGAACCTGCGCCCATGGGTCGACACCTGCCAACCCTCAAAACGAGGACGGGACCGTCTCTATCATCGAACCGTGGAGGTCGAAGAAATCATGAACACCGGACGGACCCTGAAGATTGGGTTGGCGGTCTTGTTGGCGTTCTCGCTGACGGCCGTCGTACAGATCCAGGCACACCACAAGGACGACCACGACCGCGGCGGAAACGACGTCGACGCCGATGGAGTCCTGAACGGCCAGGACAATTGTCCGGGCCGGCCGAACCCGGATCAGGAGGATTCGGACGGAGACGGGGTCGGGGACGCGTGCTCG
>CAZXJU010000183.1:0-4569 GCA_964641035.1 uncultured Halobacteriales archaeon
CGGCCGGGCTCTGCGGCGTCTTCGGATCTTCTTTGGAATCGGCGTCGTCGGCCATGGTCGTCGCGTCCAACGCCCCCCGAGCTTAAAGTTACCGGGGCTCGGATCGGTACCGACAGCAACCCGACGCGCGACCGTACGGTCGGCGGCTACCGGTCCGGCACCGCCGTATACGAGGTCGCCGGACAGCAGGCGCCGCGGTCCGCCGGCCCCTCCCAATGGAAGACCGATGTCCACACGTCGAAGGCGACGCCGACGCTGACGCCGACCCCCACGCAGCCGGGCTTGTACCCCGCGCCGGTGACGGTCACAAAGATGGTCTGGCACGGGTCCGTGGGAACGCTGTTGAGATTGTCGACCAGCAGCCCGATCCATTGCACGTTCACGTGCATCTCGAAGGATTCGTTTTCCGGGTACGGGGGCCCTCGGTGGTCCATCCACGGGTCGTAGTGTTCGACGAGCTCCGTCTTGCCCGGCTCGCCCTCCAGACGCGCGTACTCCTCGCCATAGACCAGGCCGTAGCAAGGGTTTTCGCTCTGGCAGCCGCCGTCGTCCGCGGCGAACAGCCGCATCGTCTCCTCGAAGGCGGATGTGGATTCCCAGACGGCCTCCGTCACGTGGAACCGCCACGACTCGTCAACCGGCTTGACGAATTCGTTGTTCGGCTCCTGCCCCGTGTCGCACGGTGGCGGCACGCGGCCGGTCAACACGACGAGCATGTAATCGCACGCGGAATACCCCCGGTCGTGGCTGACCTCGACGAACGGCTCGGCGACCGGCACGCTGTCCAGCGTGAACCGCACCTCGCGCGACTCGTCCTCCCCGACGGAGACCTGCTGAGCCGCCGACACGTACCCCAGCGCGCCGACGACGACGCGGTGGGAACCAGCGGCCAAGCCGTGGGCCTCGAACCAGCCCGCCTCGTCCGTGACCAGCAAATCGAGCTCGTCAATCTGGACCTGGGCGCCCGCGATGGGCGTCAACTCGTTGGTCATGACGAGGCCGACGATCGAAGCGGTCCCCTGACCAAACCCTTCGTCCTCCTCCGGCCCGATGGACTCGGTCTGGCCCGAGCCGGCGCAGCCGGCCAAGACCAGGCCGACAACCACCATCACCGCAAGCAAGACCTGTCGCATCCGTACACCATGGAAACAGCGTGCCGGTGTGTAGATAAAGCCGCCACCGGGCATGCACGGCGTGCCCGCGGCCGTCGAGCCGCCGTCCTAGTACTTGCTTGAGCAGCCGACCTTGACCATGGAGGCATCCAGGACGACGGTCCCGTCCTCGAGCGTCGCCAGTTCGCCTTCGACGACGACGTCCTTCGGCCCGAACGCGTCCGGGGGCGTCTGTCCGTACCGGACCAGCATCTTCTCGTGCTCGTCGCCCAAGACGAACGTCTCGACGACGGTCCCGTTGTACACAATGGAGCCGTCCTCCACGAATCCGCGCACCTGCAGGCTCTTGCCTTCGAGGTCGGCGGCCTGCCGCTTCGCATCGCCCACACCCAGCATGGTCGGGCCTTCCTGAGCGGCCGTGTTCCAAAGGATCACGCCGCTGGCTGCGGCCACGACGAGGGTGGCGACGACCAGTTTCCGGGTACGCGGCATCATACGGCTTGCGCCTCGACGTCCCACCACGGGTTCGTGTCGAAGAAGCGGACGCCCGTCATGTTGATGTCGGCGGTCGCAGAGACCGACGAATCGCTTCCGCCGTCGACCCATACGCGAAACGCCTTGGTGGCGGCCTGCTCGTTGACCTTCAACGTGACCGTCGTCCCGTCTTGGATTCCCGTGACGGAGGCGTCGGGGCCGCTGCGACATTGGCTCAGGTCGCGGTTCGCCAGGCATACGCGGACGGTGTATTCGTGGTCGGTCTCCTGGACGATCGTGATGTTGACGACGAGCTGACCGGGGTACTGGAACGGGATCGGTTCGCTCTTCCAGTGGTTCTTCGGCGTGCCTTCTTCCTCACCGAGACCGCTGGGCAGGTCCGGGCCCGCGTAGTTGATCTCGCCGTCTTCGCCCGGCACCTGCTGCGTCGACTCCGGCGCCTCGTCGGAGACCGCGATCGCGAAGAATCCGACGGTCGCGTCGCCCTTGATGTCGACCGCGGCGATCCGTACCAGATACGTCCCGTCCTCCGGCCAACTGAAGAATTGCACGGGGCTCGTGCTGTTGACACGCCCGTCGAACTCCGGCTTGTAGTCCGGGTTCTCGTACGGGGCGCCCTCATCATGGCCGCCGTGGCGCGGGCTAGAGGTCGGCGAGAGGGGGTCCTGCTCGGCCAGCCACTGCTCATACCGGTCCCACGCCTCACGCAGCTCGTCCCCACTCGGGGGGGCCAGCGACGGAGGCGAGTCGCCGTTGTTCGATTCGTTGCCGCCGGTCGTGTTGCCGCCGGTCTCGAACCCCTGCTCGTAATTGCGCTGGCCGAGGTTCACCGACGAACCGATCTCTGTGGCCGTGAAGTCGTAGTTGAAGTCCCATTCGATCTCGAACGGGTCGCCGTTTTCGTCCGTCGTGGCGCGGGCGTCGAAGAGGATCGGCTCGTCCGCCTTCACCCAGCGCATCGATGCCGTCGCCATCAACGCGGGCGGCACGTTCGGCGCCGACCCCGTCATCACAGGCTTCGTGGTGTCGCGCTGCACGCCGTCGGAATCGACGACGGTGAGCGTCACGTCGTACTCGCCGTCGACGTACTCATAGGTGTGTTCGACGACCTTTCCTTCGCTGGTGTTGCCGTCGCCGAAATCCCACAGGTACTTGTCCACGCTTCCGGAACTGGCCGACGCGTCGAACGTGAACGTCTTGTCGTCGTCGGTCGTGGCGGTGAAGTCAGCACTCAACGGGCCTCCGCCGCCGACGCAGCCGGACAGGGCGACGGCGAGCAACAAGAGGGCGACCACGGCGGAACTTCGAGGGTACATGGTTGTCTTCAACAGGTTCCAGAACGCTCCTTCTTTTAGGCTTTGTTGTCAAAGGCTCGAAGTCCGCCCCCCTCCGCAGGCTTCTTGCTTATAAGTCCAGAAGGAGCCGGAGGTGCCAACGGTCGTCGTCATGGTCGAACCGAAGGTCGTGGAAGGTGGCCGCCTTCACCTCGACGCCACTCTCGTGCCGGTCCCGGTCGAACGCCTCCCCGTGCAGTACGCCGCGGACGCGCTTCGACGCCGCGTCGTTCTGGTACTCGAGCTCTCCGCCGGCGACCAGGAAGCCGTCGGCCTCGAACGCGTAGATCACGTCGTTGGCGAACGCGACGAGAAGCGCCGCGGCGTCCCGACCGGTCACCTCGACGGTCCGTTCTTGACGCCGGCGCACCGAGGACCCACCGGTCTGGAGGTCCGCGATGCCTCGTGCCAAATCGACCAGGGCGCCGCCGGCGTCCTCGTGGTCGGACTGGACGACCACGTCGCCGCTGCTGTCCTCGATGCGGTACGCCACGAAGGGCGGAAGGCCCGGCCGGCGCTTGAGGGCTTTGGTGAAGACAGGGAGAGGCGCGGACCGGCTTGGGTTGGTACGGGGATCAAGGGTAAGGGAGAGGCCAGGTCGGCCCGCGCCACGACATGCTTGGCCCCGCCCGGTTATATGCGCGTCACGGACAAACGTTAAGTGACCCCGGCCACCGGCCCGGGCGGCGGCAGGCGGGACAAAACAGCATGGATAAATACGCCCGTGGGAGTAATTCTCGCGGGCAGGACCCTGGAGAGTCTCACGATGGCGTTCACAGTCGACGGGTTTCATTTGTACCGACGGAAGATCCATCTGAGCGACGGATCGCAGCGGGAACACTATTTCTTCACGCGGCACGCGGTCGACAACGCCGAAGCCGTCGAATATGTCCCGGCCGGGTACCGGGTCGGGAAGAACCGCCGAAACGGCATGCCGTACCTGAAGAAGGTGCCGGGCGCCGGAAAGGATGCGGGCCCGAAGACGCGCAAATCACCTCGGAAAGCCCCCAAGAAGAAGGAGGGAAAGAAAACGCCCGCAAAGCGGAAGAAGGCCTCGAAGAAGAAGGCGGCCAAGCGCAAAGCACCCAAGAAAAAGGCTGCCAAGCGCAAAGCACCCAAGAAAAAGGCAGCCAAGCGCAAAGCACCCAAGAAGAAAGCCGCGAAGAAGAAGGCCTCACGGAAGAAGGCGTCCCGGAAGCGGAAATAATTCCGCGCCGACCGCCACTTCTTCCCGTCACGGCCGCCTGATTTTCCGGCCACCTATCTTTTCGCGGTCACGACACGTCCGGCAACGCCAACGGGTCGTACGCGTCGTATGCCAGGATCGTGTAGTACGACGCCAGCACGACCATCTCGTACCCGGCCTCGAAGTTCTCCCGTCCACCCGCGTACTCGTACACGTACTCGGCCGTGTCGCCCGGCTGATGATACTCGGGATAGTCGGAGGCCGCCCGGCCGCCGGCGAACCGGGCGATCGGCACGCCCTCCTCCTTAAACCGCCGTTCGTCCGAGTTCCGGTCGTGTACGTCGAGCACCTCGACGCCGTCTGCCGTCACGTTCAATTTCTGGCCGAGGAAATCGAAGAGCGTGACGTTTAGGAACGCCAGATGGTCCAGCATGTACGGGCC
>CAZXJU010000184.1:0-4539 GCA_964641035.1 uncultured Halobacteriales archaeon
TCGCCATCGTGACCGCCGGGTGTGGCGGCCCAGGTGACTCCTCCTCCCTGTCCCCGGAGGAACGCGTGCGCGAATCGACCGGCATCCGCGGCACGGTCACCGACGACGCGTTCGTCCCCGTCGAGGACGCCGTGGTGACGTTGCGTACCGACAAACGCCAGGTGCGCACCGGCGCCGACGGTACCTACGAGTTCCTCGGGCTGGAACCCGGCAACCACCTTGTCTCCGTCGCGAAGTTCGGGTTCGCACCGGGCACGTTCCACGTGCAGGTGTGGGCCACGGCGGTCGCCGAACTCGACATCCCGTTGAAACCCGTCCCGACCGGCGAACCCTACTACAACGTGTTCCCCTTCGGCGGGTTCATCACGTGCGAGGCCGCCGTCGGCTCGGTGCCACAGGACACGGTCTACACCGATTGCGGCGTCGAAGCGGAGGACCTGCAAGAGGACCTGAGGCGGCAGGACGTCGAGTTCGAGTACGGCGCCTACCGCGTGCTCGCCGAGTTGGACTGGGAACCCGTGACGCCAGCGGCCAAGCGGCTCACGTTCGCCATCGGCGACGGCCGCGAGACCGCCGGCAGCGACCCGTTCCACGTCGTCCAGCAAGGCCCGGGCGCCCGCGTGTTCCTGGTCCGAGGGACCCTCAACCTGGTCTTCGGTGACGACGGCGGAATCGCCGAGGTGACCGTACAGGCGGCCCCCGCCATCGACGAGCACGGATGCTGTCAGACCGCCTTCGACACGGCGCAACACCCGCCGGTCTCCGCCGGTCTCGCCTTCCAACAAGGCTTCGACGTCTACTCCACGGTATTCTACTTCAGCCATGGCGCACCCGGGTTCTCCGCGATCCCGGCGTAGCCGGCGCGGGCAAACGCCATATGGGCCCAATACGTGCGTCGGCCCGATGACGAGGCCCTCCCGACGTGGACACTCCTTGGTGACGCTCGGCGTCCTTCTGGCCGCAGGGCTCGCCGGATGCTTCTCACCCGGCGCGTCCGCAGACCTCGTGGCGGCATTCGAAGCCACCGTCGAAGGCGGGTCCGAGGTGACCTTCGACGCCAGCGCGTCCACCGGACCGATCGCCGAATACCATTGGACCTTCGGCGACGGCTCGACCGCGCAGGGACCGGTCGTCCAGAAGGAATACGACCGGACGGACACCGTGGCCTACGCGAGCCTGCTCGTCGTCGATGACGACGGCGCCGCGGCGACCGCGTACCAGCCGGTGTCGCTCGGCACGGGTGAAAACCAGGCGCCTCGGGCGGAGCTGGCCACGGTCAACCGTTGGGTCCAACCCGACCAGACGGTCCGGCTGGCCGCCAACGTCACGGACCCGAACGGCGACGAGGTCGCCATGACGTGGGTGTTCGGCTCCCTCCCACCGGAAGAGCCGCCGGAAGCCCGGTACGAGACCGGCCGGATGGCGCCCGGGGACGACGCCACCGGCCGCTTCGACCTCAAGGGCGTCTACGTGATCACATCCGAGGAACATCCGTGGATGCGCACGCGTCTGGTCGTGGCGGACGAGGCCGACGCGCCGCAGAACGCGACCGTCACGGTGCGCAACCACGCGATCCACGCGGGCGCCCCCGTCGCCTTGGCGCCAGGAGGCACCGTCCGGTTCGTCAACGAAGACCCCGTCAACCGGTCCCTGCGCGTCGCCGCCCTCGCGCTCGGGACGAACGTCGGAACCGACGCCACGTTCGCGACCCCGGCGCTGGAGGCGGGGACGTACCAGGCGACCCTCATCCTCGAGGACGGAAAGGGCGGTCTCACGTTCCAGTCATGGGGCGTTCGCGCCTCGACGGACGCACCGCTTCTTCCCGACCGGACGTACACCGGCCAGAACATCGTCCAACAAGGGGAACACCTGCACCACGGATTCCCCGGAGACGTCTTGTTCCCGGCGATCGTGTGGGCCAACGCGACGTGGGAGGCCGCGCCCGCGCCCGAACCGGTGGTCCACTTGGCGATCACGCTGCGAGGCATGGAAGACCCGGTGGGACCCGAAGCGGAATGCGACGCGACCATGTGCGCGTTGACCGGAATGCTCGGGCCCGGGTCGTACGACTGGGAGATCGAATTCGAGGCCGGCGTCTTCGATAATTACGAGATCGTCACGTCGTACGACGTCTTCGGCGTCCCGGACGCCGGCGACAGCCTGTGGAGCCAAGCCACCGGGCACGACTGGGGACGCTGACGCGCCGGCACCCTACGACGTGGTGACCGGCAGTGTCGGCCCGCCCTGCTGCACCATGACGCGCAGCGGCGTGGCGCCATCGGTCGGGCCGTAGCCGCCGTAAAACATGACCAGGTACGCACGCCCGTCGGGTCCGGCGGCGGCGCCTTGCACGTGCGCCGACGGCGCTGGGCCACCCTCGAGGACGAGGCTCACGTTCTCCACGACGGGTCCGCCGTCTTCGCCGGAGTACAGGTGCGCGGCGTACCAGTCGGTCCGTGCCCCCTCGGTGTCCCGTTGCGCCCACGTCAGGAGCGCCCCGGGCCCGTGCATGTTGCCGTCCATGTAGATCGAAGTGGCGTTGCCGAAGCCGGCGGGCAGCACGAACGTCTTCTCGGCGAACGTCTCACCGTCGTCGTGGCTTACGGCCAGGTGGAGTTGGCCGGTCCACTCGCCGTCGCCGTTGGTGTCCAAGCGGGTGTTGTTGCGGATGCCGATGAACATGGTGCCTTCGGCGTCGAAGACGACCTGGCCGTAGTTGCTCGTGCCCGGCCCGAAGTTGGTGTTCTCGAAGACGGTCACCTGCTCGACGTCGTGTACGTCGCCGTAGCCCTTGACGATGATGAGTTCGTCGCTTTGGACCTGCGGCACGGCGAAGAAGTGGTCGTCGCGCATGTCGGGGATGCCGGGGATCGCGCCGCCGCCTTCGCCGGCGCAGAGGTTCCAGTCGGCGGCCACGGGTTCGGCCAATCCCAAGCCGGGCCCGCCGACCGGCAGCTGCGGCGTGTCCATGATGCCGACCTGGACGGGGCCGCCGCCCGGGTTGTTGACCAAGAGCAGTTTCCCGTCGGCGTACGCGACCCACGGCCGGTCGTTGACGTTGAGCAGGCTGCACGAGCTGTCCATGCCGGATGCGGCCATCGCACGTGCCGTGTTGGCCTGGACCTCGTCGTACGCGTTGGGGTTGTGGTAGCAATGCTCGGCGCCGTCGTTGCACCAGCCGTTGACCGGGAACGTGAGTAGGGTGATGTCGACGCCCCAGAGGTCGCCGTCGTCGCCGGCGACCAGGAAGATCTCGTCGCTCGGAGGCGGCGTCGCGCCGTGCATGTCCGCCGGCATCGTCAGCGGCCCGGCGAACGGCAGCTGTTCCCACGATTCGCCGTCGTCGCCGCTCATGAAGACGGGCGCGCCGGTCGTGTCGACGAGGATCGTGTGGCCGGTCACGTAGATGACGCCGGAGTCGGAGACCTCCATCGTCGGCTCGTACAGGTCGGCCGCGTAGCCGACGGCCGCGTCGACCACGTGCTCCGTGAACTTGAGGGTGAAATTCTCCACCGTCGTGCGTACCAGCTGCGTCGGAATCGGGGGAAGTTGCCCCTTGGCCGATTCCGTGCCCGCGTCCTCGGGCGCGTCCGTGACGCATCCTGCCAAGAGAAACGCCAATGCCGTCGCTATCGCCACCAACCTGCCGTACATGGTGCGAAGGACTGGCACGCCCCTGATAAGCGTTGTTGCGTCGTACTTGCGGGCAAAACGGCGGGACACGACGCAGGCACCGGGAACCCTTTACAGCCGCGGCGCGTGCCATCGTGCATGGCCGACCCGTTTTCCGGTGGCCCGTCCGCCTTGACGCACATCCTGGTCGTCGCCGACATCGACCGGTCCCGCGACTTCTACGTCGACGTTTTGGGCGCCCGCGTGTACCGTGAATACGGCGGCACGTCATGCGTCCTCACGTTGCTCGACACGTGGCTACTCTTGGTCACCGGCGGCGACCCCACGGAGGACAAGCCGGACACGACGTTCGCGCCGCCCGACGAACCTACGCGGGCGGCCCACGCATTGACGATCCGTGTCGACGACTGCCGCGCGGCCTACGATGATCTCCAGGCGCGGGGCGCTTCCTTCCTGACGCCGCCCGTCGACCATGGATCCGAGATCCGCGCGTTCTTCCGCGACCCGGACGGTCACCTGATCGAGGTCAGCCAGGCCGTCGTCTGAACGGGCCTATCCGACCAGGCTCGGCAGCACCGGCAACGTCGGCCCGTCCTGCTGCACCCACACGTGCAGCGGGTGGTGCGGGTCCGTGACGAAGTCCGTGGCCCCGTACCCGCCGTGGAACGTGATGATGTACGCGCGCCCGTCGGGTCCGGCGGCGGCCCCTTGTACGTGCGCCGACGGCGACGGAGCGCCCTCGGCGATGAGGCTGACGTTCTCGACGACCGGGCCGCCGTCCTCGCCGACGTACAGGTGCGCCGCGTAGTAGTCGGTGCGGCCGCTGTCCACGTCCCGCTGCGCCCACGACAACAGGGCGCCGGGGCCGTACATGTTGCCATCCAGGTACAGGTTGGTCGCGTTGCC
>CAZXJU010000185.1:0-4517 GCA_964641035.1 uncultured Halobacteriales archaeon
ACGGGGAACGGAGCGTCGTCGCCGTCGTCGGGGCCTTCCCCAGCGGCACGTTCCAATCCATGCCGCCGAGCGCCGCCGAGGCGGTCTCCTTCGGCCCGGAGCCGCTGGCCGCCTGGACCGTCGCCTCTGAGCTGACGGTACGCTACGAGGACCACGTCGGGTCTGTGGAATAAGCGCAAAGCCAATGCTCATGGGGGGAGGCGGTTGTCCTCGGGGACAAGGGTGACCCGGTGACCGCTGAACGCAAGAACCTTGTCAGACACCTGTGGCCGGACAAGCGTCTCTATGGGGCGACATTACTGCTCGTGACAGGAATCACAGGCCTCATCTATGGAATCGCGGCCGGAGTCTTTGAGATCAGCTACTCGGACCGCGTACCGGCGTGGATGGCCGCGTATCCCGCGTGGGCGATGACGTTGGCCAGCACGTTGGCCGCGCTCCTGGCAATCCGGAGCCTGCACACCCGGCGCGCGGCACCCGGAATCGTCGGCGCCGTCGCGGGCGTCCTCGCCATGGGGTTCCTCGGCATCGGCAGCCTACTGGCGCTGATCGCCCTTGCGTTCCTCGTCCAATCGATCCGCGAGGGCGAAGAAGTGCCGGCGTCGCGGGATTTGGCCGCGGACCTGTGGCCAGACAAGACGTTGGCCGCCAGCGCCATCCTGCTGGTGGCCGGCGCCATCAACATGGCATGGGGTGTCGCGCTGGGCTGGAACGCCTTGTTTGAGGACCTGACGGTGGCGGCGTTGCCCACGTACGGGCTTCCCGGCCTCGTCGTCGGGGCCGCGACCCTGGTCGCGGGCATACTCGGAATCGCAGGAGCCGCGCTCAACCAGCATCAACGGGCGCCAGTCCTCGGCGTCGTTGCGGCCGTCGCGTCGGCCGCTACGTTGGCCGGCGTCTTCGTCACGCCGTTGCTGGGTGGGGCCGCCTTGGTGCTCGTCGTCCTCGGACTGCGCGAGCACGAGTACGTGCGCCCCGCGCCGGCGTAGCCGGCCGACGCGCACCGCACGCGGCGCACTCCGTCGTGCCGCACACCACCAGGTCGAACTGGATCAGCCACGCACTGGGTGCGTCCGGCAAGGCTTCGTGGCGGTCAAGCATCCGGGCGCACGCGACGGCAGCAGGGCTGGGGGTCATGGGGCCCCGTTTCTCGGCGGCCCGATATAAGACGGGATTGGGTACCGCGTTTGCATGACCCAGCGTCCGCTCGACCTCGAGGGGGGAGAAGGCTGCGGAAAGGACCGGATCCGTCGGTGACGGAGTTTATCCGAACAGGGCCCCGAGGCCCTCGGCCGCCTCTTCTTCAGAGACGCCTTCCTCTTCCTCTTCCTTCTCTTCTTCCTTCTCTTCCTTGGCTTCCCCGCCAGCTGCGGCGGGCGCGGCGGCTGCGGGCGCGGCGAAGGAGGCGTTCTTGATGGCCTCCTCGATGTCCACGCCTTCCAAGGACGCGGTGAGCGCCTTGACCCGTGCCGGGTCGGCCTCGGTTCCGGCGGCCTTCAGGACGGCCGTGACGTTCTCCTCGTTGACCTCTTTGCCTGCGCTGTTCAGGAGCAGGGCGCTGTAGATGTATTCCATGGGTTTCGTCTCCGTTGGGTTGTAGTTTCAGTCGAAGAGGCTTCCGAGTCCTTCGGCGGCCTCTTCCTCGCTGACTTCTTCTTCCTCTTCGGGTTCTTCTTTCTTTTCATCCTCGGCCGGGGTGTCGGCCGCCGGCGCCGCCGTCTGGGCGCCAAGGGCGGCCTGCAGCTCCTCGTCGAGCGCCTCGCCCTTTACGAGCTTGGCGATCGCGAGCATCTGTGTGTAGGCCTTGGAAAGGATGGGTTCGACGGTCTCCTTCGTCAGGTAGCCCGCCTCGATGCCGAGCGCCAGTGCCTGCCGGGCGGCCTTGGCGACCAGCGGTTCGACGGTCTGGGTGGTGATCCAGGCGCGGTCCATGGCCAGCGCGTGGGCGCCGAAGATGGCCGCTTGGAAGTTGTGGTGGAACTGCTCTTCATCGATGTCGAGGACGGCTGGCTGGTAGACGAGGCCGTCCTCGTAGACCGCCTGGACGTCGAGCCCGATCTCGATGGGGTGGATGCCCAGCTTGGCGAGCGCCTGGGCAAGTTCCGCGCCGATGGTCTCGCCTTCCTTGGCGACGACGCGGTCCTGTTTGATGACGACCTTGCCGTTTTCGATGGCGGCCGGGATGCCGGCCTTCTGCAGGTCGCCGACGACGGGTCCTGGTTTGAACGGGGTATCCCCCTTCTTGACGGAGATGTCCTGGGGCGCCGTCTGGCCGGCGCGGGCGGGAGCGGTCGTGCGGGACTGCTTGAATTCTTTGAAGAGTTGGAACGGGTTGAGGTCGGTGCCGACGATCATCGTCTCGCCGTTGAGCGTGCCGGCCAGTTCTTTGAGGCCGGGCTTCGACCCGTCGGCCTTCTCGATTGCCCGCTGGATGAGCGTGTTCTTGCCGGCCCGCACGACCGCCTTGCCGCGCAGTCCGGCGCGGATCCGTTGGAGCGCCGGGGCGGGGATCTCAGCGTAGTTGACGATACCGATGACGGGGTGGCTGGCGAGGACCTTGGCCAGGTCGTCGACTTCCTGGTGTTTCCACGGAGCGACGTGTGCCTTCATCTCAGACCACCTTCACGGATGGGCCCATAGAGGTCTTCACGTAGGCGCTGCGGATGTTCATGCGGCCGTATTCGAGCTTCGCCTCGATCCGCTTGAGAATCTGGCTGACGTTTTCCGCCAGTTCCTCGGGCGTCATGTCCTCGGCGCCGACGACGGTGTGGAACGTCGGCTTGTCCTTGCTGCGGACCTTAATCGTCCGCCGCAGGTTCTTCACGAGGTCGGACGGGTCGGAGCCGGGCGGCACCGGCCGGGGCATCTTGCCGCGCGGGCCTAGGACGACACCGAGTGACTTGCCGATGGTCGGCATGAGCGGCGCCTCAGCCAGGAAGAAGTTGATGTCGTTGACGACCTTCTTGAATTTCTTGCGGTCGTCCGCGTACTCCGAGATCTCCTCCGGCTGGATGACGACGTCGCACACGTCCTTGGCCTTGGCCGCCAGTTCGCCGGAGGCGAAGATGCCGATCTTGATGTCCTGGCCGCGGCCGTGGGGAAGCGGGACCTCTTCTTCGATCCGGTTCTTCGGAACGGAAAGGTCCACGTTCTGTAGGTTGATCGCCAAGTCCACGGTCTGTTTGAATTTCCGGTTTCGTTCCCGGCTTTTCTCCAGGGCCGCGGTGACAGCTTCGAGGATGGGTTGGTCCGCCATGGGACATCGACCTCCCGTAGTACCGCGTGGAATTCGCGTCGCGGCCGGTCCGGCCGCTTCTACGGGCAAGCGCTAGGCCGTGCAATCGGGCCCGTTACATATAGATGTCGGCGGAGGGACGGGGAACGGGGGGTAGAGGGGGAGAGTTGGAGGCGGGACGGCGGGGGCGCCCGCGTCAGATCCGGAGGGCGGACGTGTTGTTGCCTCCGGGGGCCGCCTCGACGATGATCGTGCCCGACATGGTCATCCCGTGGTACGAGCAGTGGTAGTCGTATTCACCGGGCTCGTCGAACACGATCGGTTCCGAGGCAGTGCCTTCGGCGACGTCCCCGGTGTCCCAAGAGCCGTCGTCTGCGGTCGCGGTGTGCACGGCGTCGTCGTCGTTGCCCCAGACCACGGCGTCGCCAGCCTGGATGGTGATCTCTTCCGGCGAGAAACTGGACAGGTAGCCCAGCGGCGTCGGCGCGCTCGTCATGTTCACGGTGTGGACCGTGCCGGCCGCCGTCGTGTTGTTGCCGGCGGTTCCGTTGCCGCCGATCGTGCCGTTGCCCGTGGCCGAGACCTCGATCATGTGCTCGGCACTGAAGACGTAGCTCCCGCCGGCCTCCGCCCACGCGCTCACGTAGACGGTTCCCGGATCGTCGACCACGAAGGACGCGCTGAACGTCTCGCCCGTGGTACCGGACTCGTTGGCCGCCTCGTTCTCATAGTCACCGGGCGACTGCGGGTCCGAGACGCTCTCGAAGCCCCATACCAGGCCTGTGCGGACCTCGTCGCCGCTCGCCTGACCATCGGACTGGTCGACGGAGGCGTTTCCGCTGGCCGACTGGTTGCCGGCCGAGGCGTTGCCGCCTACGGCGACGTCGGCATCGTCTTCCGGCGCTTCGCCGTCGCCGGACACGCGCCAGGAGACGTCGATCGGTTGCGAGGTTTCGGCTTCGTCGGGTGCGTCCACGATCTCTACCGCTGCGGACTGGAGGCTGGAGTCGCCCATGCATCCGGCAAGGGCGGTCGCAAGCAGGAGCGCGGCGGTCACGAGGACTGGGGAGTTTTGTTTCATGGTGTTCGCCTTCTCGTGCTACCAGCAGCGAGCCGTGGCCTACTTAGCCTCTCATTCACGCGATTCGAAACGTTGGCTGGCATTCGAAGGTCGTCCGTTCAAGGGTTTTTAAAGCCCGGGGCAGGTGGCGCAGAATTCCAACCCGTCTGCAACGTGACCACCACAAAGCGTATAACCGCGTCCCCATGTGACATGGATTCG
>CAZXJU010000186.1:0-4426 GCA_964641035.1 uncultured Halobacteriales archaeon
CGACGCCGTCGCGACCGCGGAGGTCGTCATCACCCCCGGCAGCCGCCTGGGAGGCCGCACCATCGAAGAACTCAATTTCCCCGGGCGGTACAACGTCCTCGTCCTCGCCGTCCGCCACCACGACCGCGTCGCCATCGGACCCCCGACACGCAGCCGGATCCGCCCCGGCGACGTACTGCTCGTACGAGGCCCTGAGGACGCCTTCGACCGCATGCGCGAACTGCCGGACTTCGTCGTCACCCGCGAACGCGCGCATCCGCGACGCCGTTCCCACCTCCAACTCGTCGCCCTCGCCATCCTCGTCGCCGTCGTCGTCGTGGCCGCCTTCGGCTGGACCCACGTCGCCATCGCCGCGCTGGCAGGCGCCGTCGCCATGGTGCTGACCGGCTGCGTCCGCGCCGACGAATTCGTCGACGCCGTCGAATGGGACGTCATCCTCCTCCTCGCCGGCGTCATCCCCCTGGGCATCGCCGTCGAGAAGACGGGGCTCGCCGCCCTGCTGGCCTCCGGCCTCGTCTCCTTTGGCGACCCGCTGGGTGCGTACGGCCTGCTGGTGCTCGCCTTCGTCATCACCACCGTGATCACGGAGGTCATGAGCAACAACGCCAGTGTCGCCCTGCTCATCCCCATCGCAATCGCTGCGGCCGTCGGCGTCGGCATCGACCCCCGCCCCGTCTGCCTCGTCGTCATCGCCGCGGCCAGCACCAGCATGCTCACACCCATCGGCTACCAGACGAACACGATGGTCTACGCCGCCGGCAGCTACCGGTTCGGCGACTTCTTCCGAAGCAACGCCATCCTAAACGTCACGCTCGCCCTCGTCCTGCCGTACGTCGTCATGACGGTCTACCCGCCCGCCTAGCCCGCCGGTCACGACGGGCCCGAACGCAACGCGTCCGAGAACGCGCCGGCGGCAGCGCCCGTCGGCGCCGTCTTCGCCACACGCGCCAGACACGCCTCGAGCGCCACCACACACGAAGCCAATTCGCTCGAAGCGACGAACCCCATGTGCGCCACGCGGAAGATCTTGCCCTTCAGCTCCGCCTGGCCGCCGGCGACGACAATCCCCCACTCGTCCTTCAACACGTTGCGTACGTCGGCGTCGCCCACCCCCTCCGGGTAACGGACCGCCGTGATGGTGTCGGACTCCGACCCGGCGGCCGGCAGAAGGTCCAGACCCAGGCGTGCCATCGCCGTCCGGAACGCCGCCGCATGCCGCCGGTTACGCGCCACCCGCACCTCCAACGTCTCCTCGACGAGCAGCTCCAACGCCTCCGCCACCCCCAAGAACGTGTGGGTCGCCGGCGTGAACGGGGTCGTGTCCTCCCGCCACTTGTCCAGCACGGCCTTCAAGTCCAAGTACAGGCCTGGGCTCCGTAACGCCTTCTCAGCTCGCGGGCTCACGGCCAGGAAGGCCGCACCGGCCGGAGCGCCGACGGCCTTCTGGCTTCCGCAGATCGCCACGTCGATGCCCAGCTTCTCCGTCGGCACGTCCATCCCCCCGTACGCGGTGACCCCATCCGCGATCATCATCACGTCGTGCTTCCGGCAGGCGGCCGCCACCTTCTCCACCGGGTTGCGTACGCCGGTGCTGGACTCGTTGACGACCATCGCCACGGTCCCGACCTCCCCGGTCTCCAGTTCGGCCACCACGGCCTCCGCGTCCACCGGCGCCCCCCACGGGGCCGCCACCGAGACCGCATCGGCACCGGAGTACATGCGCGCCAGCTGCAGGAACCGTTCCCCGAACTTGCCGTTGTGGGCCACCAGGAACCGTTCGCCCGGCTTCGCCAGGCCCGCGACCGCCGCCTCCATCGCGGCCGTCGCCGAACCGGTCATCGTCGCCACCGCATGGTTCTTCGTCTGCAACAAGGCGCGCAACCCGTCGTTCATGCGCCGCACAACCTTCCGGAACTCCGGTGCCCGGTGCGCGACCGCCGGCTTCATCATCGCGCGAAGCACGCGCGGATGAAGCTTCACAGGCCCGGGAAGCAGGAAGGTGTTGTCGTCCTCGTCGAAGACCAAGGCGTCCCGCGTGCCGGCCAATCGCGACGCTGCTTATAGGGGTTCGTCGTCGTCTTCCGGTGGAGCCGCTGCGTCAACCGACGAAACGTATTTCACGAGCCCGTACCTGCGACGCGCCATGCAGGTCCTTATCCTGTTGGGAAGCGGATCGGACGCCCCCGTCGCCGAGAAGGCGATGAAGGTGTTCCACAAGCTCGACATCGACGCCAAAGCGTACGTGGCCTCGGCCCACCGAACGCCGGAACGCGTCGAGAAACTGGTGAACGAATCCGGCGCCGACGTCTTCATCGCCGTCGCCGGCCTCAGCGCCGCCCTTCCGGGCGTCGTGGCCGCCATGACGACGAAACCCGTCATCGGCGTGCCCGTCAGCGGAAAGGTCAACCTCGACGCGATCCTCAGCGTCGTCCAGATGCCGCCGCACATCCCGGTGGCCGCCGCCGGCCTGGACCGCGGCGAGAACGCGGCCCTGTTGGCCGCCAGCATCTTGGGCCTCTCCGACGAACGCGTCGCGAAGGCACTGGTTGACTACCGCACCGAGCTCAGGGCGAAGGTCGAGGAGGACTCGAAGGCCGTGGAGGCCCTTTGATGGAGAACGTCAGCGGCCTGTTCGACCCGGAAACGTTCCTCGAAGAACAGGTCGCTGCGATCCAAGACCAGGTCGACGGGCGGATGATCGTCGCGCTCTCCGGCGGCGTCGACTCGACCGTCGCGGCCGCCGTGGCCGCCCAGGCACGCGGCGACGAACTGACCGCCGTCTTCGTTGACACCGGCCTCATGCGCGAAGGCGAGACCGACCAGGTCCGCGCGCTCATGAAGGCGATGAAGATCAAGGACGCACGCGTCGTCGATGCCGCCAGCGAATTCCTCGACGCGCTCGACGGCGTGTCCGACCCCGAGGAGAAACGAAAGATCATCGGCGAGAAGTTCATCCGAATCTTCGAACGCGTCGCCGAAGAGGTCGACGCGAAATACCTGGTCCAAGGCACGATCGCCCCCGACTGGATCGAATCCGGCGGCGGGGCCCGCGACGTGATCAAGAGCCACCACAACGTCGGCGGCCTTCCCAAAGACCTCGGCCTGGAACTCGTCGAGCCCCTACGCGACCTCTACAAGGACGAGGTCCGCAAGGTCGCCCGCGAACTCGGCTTGAGCGTCGCCGAACGTCAACCGTTCCCAGGACCCGGCCTCGCCGTGCGCGTGCTGGGACCCATCACGGAGGAACGCGTCGCCACCGTCCGCCAAGCGTGCGTCATCGTCGAAGAGGAGATCGAGCGGGCGCACAAGGAAGGCATCATCGGAACGCTTCCGTGGCAATACTTCGCGGTCCTCCTGCCGGTCCGCACCGTCGGCGTGCAAGGCGACATCCGTGCCTACGGCGACACCGTCGTCGTCCGGGCCGTCGCATCCATCGACGCGATGACTGCCACCGCCTTCGACCTGACCCATGAGGTCCTCTCGCGAATCAGCCGGCGCATCACGAACACGCTCAAGGACCAAGTCAACCGCGTCGTCTACGACATCACGGACAAGCCGCCGGGCACCGTCGAATGGGAATGACGGCGCCTACAGGCTGGTGACGGTGAGCGTCTGGGTGTTCTCGACGCCATCGACGCGCCGAATCGAATCCACCACGACGCGGCCCATCGCGTCATAATCCTTGGAATCCAGTTTCACGATGAAGTCGTACGCACCGAAGAGCGGGTGGATCTCCTGGACGTCGTCCACCGCTTTGAGCGCCTCGTAGACGCCCTTCTCCTTGCCCGAGGCGACCTGGACGAGCACGAAGCCAGTGGCCATACGGGCCGCAAGCCCGGCACCGGACCTTAAACCTGCCCCTTAGTCAGGGCAACCCAGTGGCGTCCGGCGGCCGGTGCCACAGAAGAAGCGCCAAGGCCACCAATAGGCTCGTCCACAGGAGGATCGCCGTCACCGTCGACCGTCGCGCGGCGTCGGCGCCCCACCCGAGCCGCGGCCGGATCCCCTGCGCCAGGAACGTGACGACGCCGCTGAGGTTGATGCAGACCAGGTTCACCATGACCAGGACGGTGGCGGCCCATGCCTCCAGGTACATCCCACTTCCCAGGAGCAGGCCGGCGGCGACCAACGGCGGCAGGAGAGCCACGGCCACCATGACGCCCATCAGCGCCGTCGACGCACCCGTCGTGATGGACAACGCCCCCGCGGTCCCGGCGGCCAACGCCAACGCGATGTCCGGCATCCCGACCCGCGTCCGGGCCGCGATCTGGTCGCTGGCGATCGCCCCCGACCCGTCGAGGGGCACGTTGTAGAACCAGCCGATGACGCCGGCGATGCCGATGACGACCATGAGACCGACCGTCCCGTGCAGGACGGCGCGGGCGCCAAGCTTCAGGTCCGCCAACGTCGCGGCCAGCGACGTGGC
>CAZXJU010000187.1:0-4301 GCA_964641035.1 uncultured Halobacteriales archaeon
AGCACGCCGAACGGCAGGATGCTCTCGTACGTGGTGCGCCACCCGTACTGCTGGGTGATCCACGAGCCGACGAAGAGGCCCAGGGCGCCGCCGAGGCCGAACATGGTGCTGATCACGCCTTGCGCGACCGCCATGCGGTGCGGGCCGTACTCGTCGCGGATGATCCCGAAGGCGAGCGGGAACATGGTGAACCCGAAGCCTTGCACGGCCCGGGTGGCCACCAGCGCCCCCAACGAGGGGGCCAGGAAACTCGCCACGAGGCTCGCGTTGTAGACGGCCAGCAGGATCAGCAAGACCCGCTTTTTCCCGTAGATGTCGCCCAGGCGGCCGATGACGGGCGGGGCCGCCGCGCCGGTCAACAGGTAGATCGTTAGGATCCAACTCGTCTCGGCCAGACTCACGCCGAACTCCGTGGCGATCACCGGCAACGCCGGCACGACCATCGTCTCGACGTACAGCACCAGGACGGCCAGCGGCGCCAGCGTGAGAAGGGCGCGCAGCTGCCACGCGCGTTCGGAGACCACGGTGTGCGGCCAGCGGCTCGCTCCTCAAAAACCGTCGGGCGGGCTCACGGCCGTTCGCGCAACGCCAGCGTGAGGCTCGCGAGCGCGGCGACGATGGCGGCGAACAGCAGCGGCTGGATGACGACGCCGAGCGCTTGAATCGTCCGGAATTGGCCGCTGCCGAAACCTCCGAAGGTACTGGAATCCGTCGTGAACCACAGGATCATCACGACGACGGCCAGCACGACGCCGAGCGCCGCCAGGCCACCTGCCAGCCAAAGAAGCCGCGTCGGCGCGGGCACGTCGCTCGAGCCCGGACTCCAGGCCGCTCGTCGCGGTTCGCCTTCCTCCGCCATGCCGACGGCACGCGGCCGACCGGACTTCAATCTGCCGAATCCGCCTCGTGCTTCTCGCCGGCCTCGACGGCCACGTCCAACCAGTTCTCCTGCGGCGGCAACGGACAGGCGTACTCCTCGTTGTACGCGCAGAACGGGCTGTACGCGAAATTGAAGTCGATCGCCACGTCCGCCTCTTCGTCCCCCGCGTCGAAGGGGTTCTCCACCTCGAGGTACCGTCCCGCCCCGTACGTCGTGGATCCGCTCGTCGCATCGCGGAACGGCACGAAGAGTTGGTGCGGCTCGTGCGGTGCGTGGCCCTCGTGGTCGTGCGGTTCGTAGTAAAGCGTGATTTCCGCCTCCTCCCCGTCCGGCGTGGCGAAGGACGCCTGCGCGTACCGCAAGAACCGCCGCGGTTCGCCGCGCGTCATCTCCATCTCGACCGGGTCGCCCTCCTCGACGCGCCGCGCGCGGCCCGTGACCGCCCACGCCGGGTCCGGCGGATAATAATCGAGCCCATCGAACGCGTCGCGCTTTCGGGCAGGCACCGGTGAGTTCGGATCCCGTTTGAAGTACGAATCCTTCTGGATGCGCCAGCGTTCAACACGCTCATTCCACGCCTCCTCGGTCTTCAGCGACGCCATCGTCAACAAAGCCGCGTGGGCCCTTATGGACCCTCGGTATCGCCCCGACCACCCGGCCGGGCATGATTCAAAAGCAGGTCCCCATTCCGCCCCGTGGTCCTCGAGTCGCTTGCCGACACGTGGCAATTGTGGTTCATCCTCGGCCTCGTCGTCGTTTCATTGGTCCTATTCTTCACCGAAATCATCCCGCTCGAGATCACCGCACTGGGCATCCCGGTCGTCCTGGCCGCCAGCGGGATCCTCGAACCCCTAGACGCCTTCTCGGGCTTCTCCAACCCGGCCACGCTGACGGTACTGATGATGTTCATCCTCAGCGCCGGCATCATGCAAAGCGGCGTCATCGACTGGCTCGCTGACCGGCTCAGCTTCCTGCAAGGCAGCGTCTTGGAACTCCAAGTGCTCGTCATGGCCCTCTTGGCCGGCGTGCTCAGCGCCTTCATCAACAACACCGCCGCCGTCGCCGTCCTGATGCCGCTGGTCATCCAGATGGCGTCGCGGTCCCACATCAGCCCCGGGAAGCTGCTCATGCCGCTCTCGTTCGCCGCTATGCTCGGCGGCACGATGACCTTGATCGGGACCAGCACCAACCTGCTGGCCAGCAGCCTGCGCCGCGAGGCCGGGTTCGCCCCCTTCGGCATGTTCGAGTTCACCGAACCCGCCTTCGTCCTCTTCGCCATCGGCGTCGTCTACCTCTTCCTCTCCAGCCGGTGGACGCTCCCGTCGCGGATCAAGCCCCGCCGGCTTGACGAACGGTACCACCTGCGCGAATTCCTCGTCGAGGTCGCCGTGCCGGCGGAAGGCCCCCTGATCGGCCGACGGGTCGGCGAAGCGAAACTCACCGAATCGTACGATGCCGAGGTGCTGCAGGTCAGCCGTGGCGGGACGACCCACGCGGCGCACCGCGGCCTCCTCGAATACCAAGCCGGCGACCGGCTCCTGATCCGCGCAACCCGCGCCAACATCCAACGCATGGTCGACACCAAGATCGTCGACCTCGTGCCCACCGCCGAGGAAACCGGCGACGAACTGGAGGACTTCGACTTCGCCGAATTGTTGATCTCCGGCGAATCCACGTTGCGCGGCCGCCGCCTGGGCGACCTCGGCCTCTGGTCGGGCCACCGGGTGCAGGCGGTCGCCCTGCTGACGCGCGGCAAGACGTACACCGGCCAACTGCCCAACTGGCAGCTGCGCGTCGGCGACGTGCTCTTGGTCGTCGGTGCGCCCCGCGACATCGAGAACCTGTCCAGCGGATCCGAGTTCCACGTCCTGGGCGGCCCCGAGATCCCCCTGCGGCGGCCGCACAAGGTCGCCCACGCGCTGGCGATCCTCGTCGCCGTCGTCGCCCTGGCCGCCTTCGACGTCGCACCCATCGTCGTCACCGCCACCGGGGGCGCCGTACTCATGGTCGTCCTCGGCGTCCTACGGCTGGAAGAGATGTACCGCAACATCCACTGGGACGTCATCTTCCTCTTGGCGGGCATCATCCCGCTCGGGATCGCCCTGGAGGCGACCGGGGCCACCGTCATCCTGGCCGACCTCATGGTCGGCGGGTCGGCATCGATCTCCCCGCTGGGACTCCTCGCCATCATCTACGTCGCGACCGCGCTGCTTACGAACCTCGTCTCGAACAACGCCGCCGTCGTCCTCGCGATCCCGGTCGCCATCGAGCTCGCCGAACGCATCGGCGCCGACCCGACCGCCTTCGTCCTGGCCGCCATGTTCGCCGCCAGCAACGCCTACCTCACGCCCGTCGGCTACCAGACGAACCTCCTCGTCATGGCTCCAGGCGGCTACCGGTACTGGGACTACATGCGCCAAGGGCTGCCGCTGTCGATCATCATGGCCGTGGCGACCCCGTTCGTCCTCAACCACTACTGGCCCGTCGGATGACGCCGACGGCGCCACTACTCGGGCGGCGCCGCCGTGAACCCGTCCGGGATCTCGTCATGCTCGTAGAAGAACGTCAACCAGACATCACGCCGCTCCTGGAAGCAGACCCATTGCTCCTCGCACAGGAGCTGGCTCCAGAAGTTCGTCGTGCCCTCATAGTCGTCGGCGTCCAGCTCCAGCCGGATCGGAAGGTCGAATTCGCCTTGGACGATGAGAGAACCGTTGCCGTTCCCTTCGGAGAAGAGCCAATACCATTCGCGGTCGGCACCCGTCGGCTTGGCAAACGAGTGCGCCCCGAACACTTCGACCACGAGGTGGGTCGACCCCTCCGGCGGCGCGTCGGTCCACGTGCACCCGGTGCATTGGTCGACCTCCGCCAGCGACAGGGCCCACGTGGCCCACTTCTCGCCGACCTCGTGCAACGCCGCATGCGGAAGGCTCAGGAAGTACGGGTCGGAGACCTCGAGCGCCTCAAGGACGATCGTCGTCTCGACGACCTCGCCCGGAAGGACGTCGACGGACTGCGCGACGCTCGCGTACCCCAACCGGTTGGCCGCGATCGTGTGCTTTCCGAGGGGGACGCCGCGGAACTCGAAGGTGCCGTTGGCACCCGTCGTCGCCGTCGCGTCCAGGTCGACGACGCCGACCTCGACGCGGGGGATCGGGATCTCTTCGTCGCTGACGACGAGGCCTTGGATGCTGCCGGTCTGCGCCGTGGGCGACTCGTCGATCGTCGTCACGTCGGTCGGGCCGGCGTCGACAGGTGCCGCGTCGTCTCCGGCGCACCCGGCCAGGGCCGTCGTCAAGATTACGAGGGAAATCGCAAGGTTGCGCAACGCGTCGGACTGCATAGAGCCAGGCGGACCGTGCCGGGGTTTAAGGTTTGTGTGCTTGACGCTGAAGGCCGGACGTCGAATGGGCCCGACTGG
>CAZXJU010000188.1:0-4298 GCA_964641035.1 uncultured Halobacteriales archaeon
CACCAGCCGTGACTCCAGTACATGCTGCCGCTGCCTGGCCTCCCGCCGCTGGCGTCGAGCCCACCTCGGAACACTCGTCGTCGCTCTCGTCCTGATCGGGTGGGGATGGGCACGGTTCCCCAGACCGGGACCCGCCGCCGCCCAGAACGCCATCCTCTCGGGGCTCATGCTGGGCCTCTTCGCCATCGTTCCGAACGAAGCCATGGATCCGCCGGTGGCCTGGCGACCGCACGCCCGGGACGGGGAGTGAGAGGAGGGAGCCCGGTCCCCGCCGGACCCGCGTTTGTCCAGCCCGGACTGTCGGGCGACTATACCATGAGGAAGAACCACCCCAATCCCGGCCACGGAGGCTGAATCGGATGTACGGCATCGGCGCACGCCTCTTCCACTGGTCCATCGCCGCCCTCGTGGCCGTCCAGATCCCACGCCATGAAGCCAACCAGGCCGCTTCTTCGACCCCCGACGAGAATCCGGTGCCGGGAAAAACGTTTCCTTCCCGCACGCAACGGTCCCGGTGAATTATTTATAACGACGTCTCCTACAAGCGGACCCCGAGTTATGGTAGCCGACTCACCCGGAGGACGCCTCGAAATGCAGAAAGAGAAGACGTCCAAGCCGGCCTCCGGCGGGCTGGCCGGCGTCACCATCGCAGACTCCCAGATCAGCCTGGTCGACGGCGAGCAGGGACGGCTCATCTACCGCGGGTACGACATCAACGACCTGGCCGAACAGTCGACGTTCGAGGAGACCGCCTACCTCCTGTGGCATGGGGCGCTCCCGACGCGGTCGGAGCTCGACGAGTTCTCCTCAAGACTCGCCGCGCAGCGCGCGCTGCCGGACGAAGCCATGGACGTCCTTCGGAAGGTGGCCTCCGGGTCGACGCCGATCGGCGCTCTGCGCACCACCGTCAGCATCCTAGGCAACCTCGACCCGGACGCGGAAGACGATTCGGACGAATCACGGCGCCGGGTCGCCGGCCGGCTCCTGGCCGCCTTCCCGACCGTCGTCGCCGCGCACGCCCGCCTCAACGAGGGCCGGGAACCCGTCGACCCGAAGGAGGACGGGTCGATCGCCGCGAACTTCCTGCACATGCTTCGCGGCGAGGACGCCAGCGAAGACCAGGCGCGCGCCGTGGACGTCGCCCTCATCCTCCACGCCGACCACGAGTTCAACGCATCCACGTTCGCCGCACGCGTCACCGCCTCCACGTTGAGCGACATCTACAGCGCGGTCACGACCGCCGTCGGCACCCTCAAAGGGCCGCTGCACGGCGGCGCCAACCGCGAGGTCATGAAGGCGCTCGAATCGATCGACGACGTCGACGCGGTCGAAGCCTTCGTCCAACGGAAGCTGGACGCCCACGAGAAGATCATGGGCTTCGGCCACCGCGTATACAAGGTGATGGACCCGCGCGCGAAGATCCTGAAACGCTGGTCAAAGACGATGGGTGAGGCCGTCGGCGACACGACGTACTATGATATGTCGGCGCGCATGCAGGACGTCGTCGAAGAGCGGAAAGGACTCTTCCCCAACGTCGACTTCTACACGGCCAGCCTGTACCACTCCTTGGACATACCGCGCGCCGCGTTCCCAGCGATCTTCGCGATGAGCCGCGTCAGCGGCTGGCTGGCGCACGTGCTCGAGCAGTACGACACGAACAAGCTGATCCGCCCCCTCTCCAACTACGTCGGCCCGACCGGGCTCGACTACGTGCCCGCCGACGACCGCTCCTAAAAAGGGGACCGCCAACCTTTAATCCAAGACGGAAAGTAGAGTCGGTCGGCGCGAACCATGCCGGGCGAGTTCTGCGAACACGGCAAGATCTGGACCATCTGCAACAAATGCGGCAAGGACGTCATCAAGAAGGCCAAGAAAGAACAGAAGGCCAAGCCGCCGGAGCCGGAAGAGGCACCGAAAAAGGTGGAACGCCAGGTCAAGCCCCCACCGAAGGAACCCAAGCCGACGAAGTACGAGAGCGGCCGTTAGGCGTCCGGCCGGGCCGCCACGACCTGGCCGACCAGGTCCCGGACGCGGTCCACGTCGTGCGCGACACACCATTCTTCCAGCTCCCGCAGGATCCGCACGAACCCGGCGACGTCGTCGCGGATCAGCACGCTGCCGATCTGGACGCTCGAGGCGCCCGCAAGTAGGTATTCGACGACGTCGCGGCCCGACTCGATGCCGCCGACGCCGACGATCGGGACCGCCAGACCCATGTTGTGGATGTCCCACACGGCCCGCAACGCCACCGGCTTCAACGCCGGCCCGCTGAGCCCGCCGACACGGTTTCCCAGAAGCGGCCGCCGCGTTTCCGGGTCAATCGCGATCGCCTTCAGCGTGTTCACGCACACCAGGCCGTCGGCGCCGTTGTCGACGGCCGCCTGGGCCGGTTTGCGGATGTCGGGGACGTTGGGCGCCAACTTGACGAAGAGCGGAAGGTCGGTGCCGCGGCGCGCCGCGGCCACCACGGGGCCCAACAAGTCGACGTCGCACCCGATGTCCGTACCGTACCCTTCGGCGTGCGGACACGACACGTTCAACTCGACCGCGTGCGCGCCCGCCTCCTGCATGGCGGCCGCCAACTCCTCGAACTCCTCGTCCCGGGCGCCGAAGATCGACCCCACGACGACGGCGCCGCCGTCGACGCACCGTCGGACCTCGTCCGCGAACTCCTCGATGCCCGGGTTCGGAAGCCCCATGGCGTTCACGTAGCCGCCGTCGACCTCGACCAGGCTCGGGTTCGGATGGCCGGACCGCGGCGCCGACCCGATCGACTTGGTCACCACGGCGCCGGCGCCCCCCTCCCAGACCCGCAGCATCGAGGTCGCCGACTCGTCCAGGAAGCCACTGGCCAGAATCAACGGGTTCCGCAGCTGGACCGGGCCGAGGCTCGTCGAGACGTCCACGCGTCCGCTCACGGAATCAACGTTAAAAGCCACGCGGCGTATTTGGCCTTTGTTTTCCCCGATGCGTCTTCTCGTAACGAAATGGTACGGCGTACGCACCGCGGGCGAGGACGGCACCGTCGACGCCGAACGGCTCTTCCCCGCCGACCCCGCCCAGATTGCCGACCGACTCGCCACGATCCGCGACGGAGGCGTCCTTGCCGAGGAGCGCGAACTGGCCGGCGACGACGTCGCCGTCGTCGACGAACGCCTGAAAGAACTTGGCCAGGCGGCCGAAGGCCACGCGCCGACGCTTGCACCGCCCGAGTCGCACGACGCCGACCTGCTCCACCAGGCCTTGCTGGAACTCGGCCGCCGGGACGCGCGCGAACACGCCGGGGCGCCCGACCGCTGGCTGGTCCACGCGGTGCGCGTCTTGGACGAGTTGAACCGGACGGCGAACACGCTCACCGAACGGCTGCGGGAATGGTACGGCCAGGCCGACCCGTCGACCGCCGACGCGATCGCCGACCAGGAGGAGTTCGTCCACCACGCCGCCAAAGGGGCACCCGAAGAGCCGGACGCCGGAAGCCTCGGGGCAAGCCTTCCGGCCGCCCAGGGCGAAGCGATCGCATCCTATGCCCGGGCCGTCGAAACGCTGCTGGACGAACGGTCGCGGCTGGAGACCGGCGTCACGCGGGAGGCCACCGACGTGGCGCCCACCCTGTCGCGCCTGGTCGGCGAGACGATCGCCGCGCGGCTCATCGCGCACGCCGGCGGACTCGACCGCCTGGCGTTCCTGCCGGCATCGACGATCCAGACCTTGGGCGCGGAGACCGCCCTCTTCGACCACCTGCGCCACGACAGCGACCCACCCAAGCACGGCGCCCTGTTCCAACACCCGGCGGTCAACCAGGCCCATCCTCGCCTGCGAGGCCGGGCCGCCCGGACGATGGCGGCCAAGGCGGCGTTGGCTGCCCGCATGGACGCCTTCGGGGACCCCGACCCGGACGCCGTCGAACGGTTGGCCAAGGACCTGGAATCGGGATTGCAACGCGTGCGTGAATCCAAACCCAAACCGAAAGCCAAACGCAAACGGAAAGGCAAGGGCAGGGGGCGCGGACGATGACGTCGCGGGCCATCGCGTGGAAAGGCCGCCGGTACTTCACCCGCAACCTCGTGCCCGGCGTACGGGTGTACGGCGAGCGAATCACACGGATGAAGGGCGCGGAGTACCGCGAATGGTCGGCCAACCGGAGCAAGCTTGCGGCTTACATGGCCAGCGGCGGCCGCCGCGTCCCGCTGGACACCGACGTCGACTGGCTCTACCTCGGGGCCGCCTCCGGCACGACCGTCAGCCACGTCTCCGACATGGTGCCCGACGGCCGCGTCGTCGCCGTCGAGTTCGGCGCC
>CAZXJU010000189.1:0-4269 GCA_964641035.1 uncultured Halobacteriales archaeon
GCGTCGGCGTGGTGGTGGTCGTCTGGGTTGCGCAATGCCACCAGTAGGCTGGTGTCAACGACCGGCATCTGCGGCCTCGGCGGCAAGTTCGGTATGGCGACGGCTTGCATCGGGTCCCATCGGTACGAACCGGAACCGCGTGGGATCAAAACGTGGCGGTTCGGCCTCGATTTCGACATCGACGACCGTCTTCTCGGTGGCGCCGAGGCGTTCGGCTTCGGCCTTCGTGAGGCGGATGCCGTAGCCGTTGCCCCAGCGGAGGATCTTGCGGCGGAACCGTACTTTCCCCATGTTTAGCTCATTGTGTTTAAACATAGTTAAGTCTTCCTGATGCGGCGTGGTGTTTGTCGGGCCTCTCTGAAGAACACGCTGGTAACCGCGTTTGCCTCAGTAGCCGAATAGTCGTTCGCGCGGACGACCCCATACGTCGTCGCTGCCGGCGAGGACCCACATGACGCCCTTGCTGCCGTGCGCGACCAGGTGGAAGCGGGCTAGTTCCTTGACGCACGCCTTGACGGTCGACCGCCGGATTTTCTTCACGGGCAGTCGGCGTTCGATCTCGGCCAAGCTTAACGGGGGTTCGCCGGACGTGGCGGCGGCGCGAAGCACCCGCTCCACACGGTGCAACGTCTCGAGGTTCGGGGTGGGGCCGTCGTAGTCGGGTGGCGCGGCAATCTGCACGGCGCCAGAACCGTGGCGCCCTGCATATGTGGTTGTTGGTGACCGCGTTTGCCTCACAAGAGGTAGATGGCGGCCAGGAGGAGCCCGGCCCCTACGCTACGCTCGTGATCTCGTCGGCGAGCCGGTCGCCGAGGATATCGCGGTGGCGTTCGGCGACGCGGGAAGCGCCGCGCTGGACATCCAGGATGGCCTGGCCACGCGGTCCGATGCGGAACTCGGCGGGGACCCGAGTGCCTTCGGGGGGTAGCGCCCTCGTGTAGACGAAGTGTTCTTCGATCAAGGCCTTGAGGATCCGGTCGACGGTCTTCGGGTCGAGTCCGGTCCGTCGTTGGAGTTGGTTGAACCGGAGCGGCCCTTCGTTTTGGAGTGTGCGAAGGACACGTACGTACGGACGGCCCACGAGCCGCCCGTAACTTACTGACATGGTGTCAGTATATGGACTGTTCCGTGTTTTAACCCTGTCGGCGTCGGCGTCCCCTGGGCCATCTGGACTCATTCTGCACCCTGACCGGGTTTCGTCACAGGTCGGCTTAACCACATTGGTAACCGCGTTTGCCTCACAAGAGGTAGATGGCGGCCAGGAGGAGTACGGCTCCGACGGCGACGGTGACGCCGACGGCGGGCCAGACCTGTTTGGCCAGGGGCGGGTCGGCGGCGCGCGCGACGATGGGTTTGTTGAGCGAGCTGAGGAGGGCGGCGGCCGCGGCGGTGGCGCCCGCGACGTGGATGGGGATTTGTCCGCCGGCGGCCAGGGTGGCCATGGTGGCGACGACGGCGCCGGCGTTGATGAGGCCGCCGAAGGCGACCAGGTAGACGCCGGCGGGTCCGAGGCCGGGGATCTGTTGGAGCAGGTAGGCCAGGGCGGTGATGGCGACGAAGAGGCCGGCGAAGATGACGGCGGGTTTGATGGCGAACGGGCTGGGCAGGCGGATGCTTTCGGGTGCGTCGCCTTCCTCGAGCCGGGTGCTTTTGCGCCAGGCGAAGAGGGCGGGGACGGCGGCCGCGCCCAAGAGCGGGAGGGCGAGCCATGCGGCGAGTTGGAGGCTGGGGTCGACGGCGCCGGCGATCGCGAGGTTTCGTACGAACATGGCGGCGATGGCGAGGAGGACGGCTCGGAGGGCGAGCGGTCGGACGGAGGGGTGGTTGTGGCTGACGTTGCCGCTGGCGGTGGTGGCGGCTTCGCTGTTGACGAGGCCGCCGAAGAGGCCGCTGATGGGCAGGCCGCGGCGGACGCCCCAGAAGCGCATGGCGAGGAAGCCGGCGAAGCTGATGGCGCTGACGAGGATGACGATCAGCAGGACCTGGCGTGGGATGAGGATGCCCCACGGGTCGACGGGTTGGTTGGGGCTGAGGGGGAAGAGGATGAAGGCGATGACGACGAAGTAGAGGCCGCCGCGCATCTCCTTCTCGGTCATGGTGTCGGCCATGGTGTGCAGGCGTTCGCGTGTGAAGAGGAGGACGGTGGTGGCGACGCCGGTGACGACGGCTTCGATGAGGCGTCCTTGGCCGACGAGGAAGCCGATGAGGAAGGTGACGATCATGGCGAAGGGGCTGGTGAAGCCGGTCTCGCCGCGTTCGTGGCGGACCCAGAACAGGAGGAGGGCGAAGGCGCCGACGAGCGCGACGCCGAGGGCCAGGAAGAGGGGTTCTTCGGTGCGTTCGGTGATCTCGGTGAGCAGGACGCCGGTCAGGGCGATCAGGGGGTACGTGCGTACGCCGGCGTAGACCTTCCGTCGGTCGCGGTGGCGTTCGCGTTCCAGACCGATGAGGCCGCCGATGGCCATGCCGAAGAGGATCTTCTCGAGCAGGACCCAGTCGACGGCTTCGTGGAAGGTCACGCGGGGTGCATGGTACGTCGGGTCTTAGAAGGGCTTCGGGTCAGGTCGGTTCCGTCCAATCTGCTTCACGTCGGAAATCTGGGGTAGCGTTCGAGGATTTCCGGATCCATAGTGTCGTGTCACGCGACACGGACGGCCTCTTCGGCGATCGACACGAGTTCGGGGCGAAGGCCCGCCTCTGTGACCAGGTCAACCTTGACGCCAAGCAGGTCCTCGAGCCAGATCCGGAGGCCCATGTACCGGTCGAACGTGGCGCGGCCCTTGAAGCGGACCAGGACGTCGACGTCGCCAGCAGGTTCGGCTTTGCCCTGCGCCACGGAGCCGAAGACCGCCAGCGATTCGACGGCGAACTCGTCGAGTTCGTCGGAACGTGCGGCGATGCGGCGGCGAACCTCTTCCAAATCCATGGCTGCGATTTCTTGGGGGCGTTAGGGGGCGATGGGTGAAATGCCTTGCCAATGCCTTTCGGCTTCGACTTGCCGTTCGCGTTCCAGGCCGATGAGGCCGCCGATGGGCATGCGGAAGAGGATGTCCTTGAGCAGGACCCAGTCGACGGCTTCGTGGAAGGTCACGCGGGGTGCATGGTACGTGGGGTCGTAGAAGGGCTTCGCGTGGGGCGTGAGAATCGTCTACGCCAGAGGCGTGCGCCGGATTCCGGCAATCGCGTCGAAATCGGTGTCGTCGCTGACAATCGTGTCGGCGTTCGCGTCCAGCGCGCTCGCAGCGTGGATCGCGTCTCGCGGGTCGAGCGTGTGGTGTTGTTCCATCAGCCGTACCGCGCGCTTTGCGGTATCGACGGTCGCCGGCAGGAATCGGATGCCGGACAGGCCGAGGATGTGCCGGGCGGTTTCGACGCAGGCGGCTTTCCCGTAGCGGCGTCGGGCGACCCAGGCGACTTCGTCGATCGTGAGGGTGGACGTGGTCACCTGGTGTTTCCCGTCCACGACGTCGCGAAGGGTCTGAAAGGCTGCGTCGGCCTGAGGGCCCTTGTGGAACAGGGCGAAGACGAAGACGTTGGCGTCCAAGTAGTCCATGCGGTTCACCGGAATCGTTCGGCGTATTCCGTTTCCCAGTCGATGTGATCCGGCTCCGGCGTTTTCGGGAACAATTCCATCAGGCGCTGGAGTGCGGCGTCCGCATCCTGCTTCTCCAGGATGACGTGGCCCTCGTCGATGCGGTAGGTGACCTTATCGCCAGGCCGGATGCCCATCTCGTCCCGGACGGGTTTGGGGATGACGGATTGCCCTTTGGGGCCCACTTTGGTCGTGAACTGGGAGGAGCGTGCCATGCCGGTTCGTTGGTTATACTGGTAGTTATACTCATTGGTTACGGTACTTGCGGGCCCCGGAAACGGCTCTCGGATCGGCCGGAACACAACCGACGCGTCGGTCATCCTTGCCGCAGTTCCCGGGCCGCGGCCCAGAAGCGTTCGGCGCGCGACAAGGCGTCTTCGGCCTCTTCGCGGCTGGCGGTGTAGTCGTAGTCGCGTTCGGCCGTGTGCCGCATCGTCTCGAGCGTGTCGTAGTCGTCTAGGAGGTCCTCGTCGGCCTTGCCGGCGGCGACGAACTGGGCGGAGAATCCGAAGCGGACCTCGGCCTCGGTGAAGATCTTGGCGCCGCGTTCGAAGAGCAGGCCGGCGGCGGCGCGGTGGGCGACCTGGAAGCTGTGGACGATTGAGGAGGAGTACCATTTCGCCTTCAGGTGGTTCTTCGCCTCTTGGAGCGCCTCTTCGGCCAGGCCGAACTGGTGG
>CAZXJU010000190.1:0-4228 GCA_964641035.1 uncultured Halobacteriales archaeon
AGGGCCACCGGATCGGCCTGCGGATCCACGGCAACGACGGCCGCGTCTTCCCGGTCGACGAACTCGTGACCGAGAACACGATCTTCTACGGGTCGGGCGGCTCGTGGATCGACCTGCCCGTCCTGACGGCACCCACGGTCCACCCGGGAGACGGCATCAACACGGACTAGCCGCGCCTACGTGGACTTCAAAGGACCGGCTTCTCGCGGTACTCGCCCCACACGTCGCGGAACACGTCGCAGATCTCCTGGAGCGTCGCGTACGCGTGGACGGCGTCGAGGATGAACGGCATGAGGTTGTCGTCGCCGGCGGCGGCCTCGCGGAGCGCGTCGAGCGTCTTCTCGACCTCGGCGTCGTCCCGGTCCTTCTTCATGGCGTCCAGGCGCTGCGTCTGGTGCTTCTGCGCCTTGCCCGCGTCGATCTTGAGGATCTCGAGCGGTTCGTCGTCGCCTTCGGTGAACCGGTTGACGCCGACGATGACGCGTTCGCCCTGGTCGATCTCACGCTGGTATTCGAAGGCCGCCTCGGCAATCTCCTTCTGGAAGAATCCGTTCTCGATGCAGGCCAAGACGCCGCCTTGGTCCTCGATCTTGCGGAAGTACGAGTTCGCTTCCGCCTCCATCTGGTTGGTGAGGTCCTCGATGAACCAGGAACCGCCCAGCGGGTCGATCGTGTTGGCGACGCCGGACTCGTGCGCGATGATCTGTTGTGTCCGCAACGCGATCCGCACGGCCTTCTCGGTCGGCAACGCAAGCGCCTCGTCGAAACTGTTCGTGTGAAGCGACTGCGTGCCGCCCAACACGGCGGCCAGGCCTTGGTACGCGGTGCGTACGATGTTCAACTCGGGCTGTTGAACGGTGGCGCTGCATCCGGCCGTCTGCGTGTGGAACCGCAGCATCCAGCTCTTCGGGTCCTTGGCGCCCATCTCCTCGCGCATCCATTTGGCCCAGATCCGCCGGGCCGCGCGGAACTTGCCGATCTCCTCGAAGATGTCGTTGTGGCTGTTGAAGAAGAAGCTGAGCCGCGGGGCGAACTTGTCGATGTCGAGGCCACGGTCGAGCGCCCACCGGACGTATTCCATGCCGTCGGCCAAGGTGAACGCGAGCTCTTGCGCCGCCGTGGAGCCCGCCTCGCGGATGTGGTACCCGCTGATCGAGACGGGGTGCCACCGCGGCATGTGCTGGGAGGCGAACTCGATCGTGTCGGTGACCAGCCGCATGGACGGCTCGGGTGGAAACAGGAACTCCTTCTGGGCGATGTACTCCTTCAGGATGTCGTTCTGCAGCGTCCCGCCCAGCTTCCCGATGGGGATTCCGCGGTTCTCGGCCAAGGCGACGTACATCGCCCAGATGACGGCGGCGGGACCGTTGATCGTCATGGACGTGGTGACCTCGTCCAGCGGAATCTTGTCGAAGAGGATCTCCATGTCGCGCAGGCTGCATACGGCCACGCCGCACACGCCCACCTCGCCCTCGGCTTCCACCGAGTCGGAATCGTATCCGTAGAGCGTCGGCATGTCGTAGGCGACACTCAGGCCGGTCTGACCGTGCTCCAGCAGGTACCGGTACCGCTTGTTCGTCTCCTCCGGCGTGGAGAATCCCGCGAACTGCCGCATGGTCCAGAGCCGGCCGCGGTACATCGTCGGATAGATGCCGCGCGTGTACGGGTACTGGCCGGGGAAGCCGATGTCCCGTTCGATGTCGAGGTCGGCCACATCGACCGGCGTCTTCAACCGGTCGATCTCCATGGAGGAAGTGGTAATGAAGCGCTCCTGGCGTTCCGGGGTCGCCTCGAGGGTGGGCTTGAGCACGTTCTGCTCCCATTTCTCTTGGGCCTGGCGGATCCGGTCGAATTCGCCGCGCGCCTTTTGTTCTAGCACCGGGTCCATGAAAGTCGCCTCGGTTCCCGCCCGCTACGGCGGTCCTTACCGGTATCTACAAGGTCTTCGCTTAAATAGATAGCTTCGTCGGGCGGGGCGACCGATTCGGTAAGAATGCGGGAAGGCTTAAATTCCGACATGGGGGCGCCAAGACAACGGTGGACCGATGCGGATCCTGATTGCCCTGCTGATGACCTTGACGATGACCGCCGCGATGCTCCCGGTGGCGGCCGCTCAAACGCCGACCGCCTTCGACTTGGTCGTCGAAGACGCGCCGGAGGACGCGGTCAACCACGTGGTGACCGGCGTGCACGTGCAGTGCATCCCGCCGGAGAACCCGACCGGGCAGAGTTGCACCACCCAGCTGAGCACCGGCAAACAGGACATCGTGGCCCTGTCGTTCGCCACGACGGCCGACACGCTCTTCGTCAAGCTGAACACGCTGGCGACCTATGCGGGCACGTCGAGCCTCATCTACACCGTCTTCTTCACCGTGGACGGGACGTCCTACTTCACTTGCTGGAACGTCCAGAGCGCCGGCTTCACGAACAACTACCAGGACGTCAACGAAAACTTCGACCTTGGCTGCTCGCGGT
The DNA here is from genome assembly GCA_964641035.1 of uncultured Halobacteriales archaeon. GTDB lineage: Archaea > Thermoplasmatota > E2 > JACPAO01 > JACPAO01 > CAZXJU01. The sequence continues at coordinate 2,476 of CAZXJU010000190.1, forward strand.
TCAGCCTCAGCGGCGCAAACACGCAGGTCGGGCCGGCCACGCGCGCCGACGGCGTCGTCGTCGGCGCGGAGGAGGGCGACATCCACGTCCTGTGGCCGGTGGCCCGCTCCGAGATCGGCGACCCGGCCGACGGCGTGGTCCTCACCGACGTCTACGCGGAGACGTGGAACCGCGGCGTCAACACCGACCATGCGCCAAGCACGAGTCCGCAATCCGGCTACGTGTGGAACCGCGCGGACCGCGCGCCCGACGAAGGCGTGGCCACCTACCCGTTGGGCGGCTTCGGCCCTGACGTCGTCCCGGTCGACCTGGCCGTCGACGAAACCAACCGGACCGCTGGCCCCGGGTCGCGCCTCGTGTTCTCAGGAAGCATCGGCGTGGTGGGCAACGCGACCGGAAACGTCAGCCTGGACGTGGCCGCACCCGAAGGGTGGACCACGGACCTGGCCGTCGACGCCTCGCCCAACGCCACCACCTTCGAGGTGGAGGTCGGCGTGCCGGAGACGGCCGAAAACGGCTCCTACAACGTGACACTCGACGCGCTGGTCGACGGCAACGTCTCGGCCAGCCTCAACCTCACGGTCATCGTCGATGCGACGCTTCCGGCCGTGGACGACCGGGCGGAAACGGTCGAAGGCACCGGACCGGACGACGGTATGTCCGGCGGAAACCAGACCGGCGGTAACGAGACGATCGCCCCGGCCGAAGGCGGCGGCATCCCCGGCCCCGGCATCTTGTTCGTCGTCGGGGCTGGCGTCGTCGCGATGCTCGCCCGCCGCCGGCGGTGAAGACGGGCGTCAATTCCTGCGTGCCGCTGTCCGCGATGCTACGTCGACCGAGGTTCGAGAAGATTGAGGAGCGGACCGCCGACCGTCGCGAAAAGGCTTATATGGTTTCAGGCACCCGGCCGGTTTGGTAGACGCAATGAACGCGACTTGGGTGGTGGCCACGGTACTGCTTCTCGGTACGCTGGCCGTTTCGATGAACGTTGGGGCGCAGGCCGAACCGATCGACGGGTACACCGTGATCGGCGAGGATCCTGTGGGTGACTTCGCATACAAGCTGGCCGAACAGGGCGACCCCTCGGGCCTCTTCGGGACCGGCAAGATCGACATCATTCGCCTGGACGCAGGATTGGACGGAGACACCGTCAACCTGCGGATGACGCTTCCTGGTGACACGAGCTACGGTGGCCTGGGCAACCACATGTGGGTCGTCCAGTTCGACGTCGACGGCACCAGCTACGACGCGTGCTGGACGATTATCACCGCGGGCACGTCGGCCCAATCGAACGACGTGCAGGAGAACGTCCGCGGGTGCTCGATGTTCGGAGAGGCGGACGTCGGGCCGCGCACGAAGGCGGACGGCGTCCGCGTCGTCCAGGAGGATGGCCAATGGTTCATCGAATGGCCGTTCCCGGCCGATGCGGTCGGAGGCGTGGGTGCGACGATGGAGAACATCGTGGCCACCACGTGGGCCCGGACGGGCGACACCAACGACTCCCCCACCGAGTACCAGTTCGAACTGCACGACGTGGCCCCCAACGAAGGCGCATGGCAGTACGTCGTCGGCGCCGCCGGCGTCGAAGAGCCCGACTCGGGCCTTTCGCTGGCCGTGGACGACGCGAACGCCACGGCGGGTCCAGGCTCGTGGATCGTCTTCGAGGTCGGGGCCGCCTTCGGCGGGAACCTCACCGACAACGCCACGGCCAACGCGTCGTTCGAAGCAAGCGGCCCCGACGGTTGGGACGCCA
>CAZXJU010000191.1:0-4213 GCA_964641035.1 uncultured Halobacteriales archaeon
GGCGAAGTGAGCCGCCCGGTCATTCGTAGAAGTACGTGACGCCGTCGGCGGCCTCAAGCCGCATCTGGAGGTCCGACGCGAGCACGTCCGCCACGGCCTTCTCCTTGTCCTCCGCCGTGCCACGCGCCTGACGCAACCGGCGGGCCGCCGAGACCACGTGCTCGGCGTCCCCCGTGACGTGGGCAATCCCCAGTTCGGCGCTCACGACCTGCCGCAGTGCCGCACCCGCTTCTCGGACGCCGTGCCCCGTCGCGAGGATGGCGGTCCGCCACGCCGCGTGCCCCAGCCGCTGCTCGTCCAGGGCGTAGGCCGACTCGGCCAGCAGCCGCCACGTCCCGGCCATCGGGCGGGCAGACGGCAGGTCGGAAAGCCACCGGTCCGCGCGGCGCAACAGGGCGGCGTCCTCTCCGAACTGGCCGGCCATCACCACCGATTGCGCGGCGGTCGTCATCCGCGCGTGCGCCACGTCGGTCCGTTCGAGGACCTCGGCGCTGAGTTTGTCCTCGTCGACCTCGTCGCCTTCCATTAGCGCGGCCGTGAACTCCCGGGTCGCCTGGTGGAATTCCGCCTCCAACACCGCCAGCATCGGCTGCGCCTCCTCCCGCTCGCCGGCCATGACCCGTGCCTGGAACAGGCTGCCGTAGTGGACGGCACCGGGCAGACCGAGCGGCGCCTCGGACGGAAGCTCCTGGGCGATCGCAGCCCAACGCTCCCGAGCAGCCGCCGGTTGGCCGAGCAAATGGTGGGCCAGCCCGAGGCGGATCGCCGTGAAGTACGATTCCCACCCGTCGTCCAGGCCCGGAAGCGCCTCGTCGGCAAGCGCCAGGAGCGGCCGCGTCGTCGGGTCCATGTCGTTGCGCATGGCCAGCCGCCTGACGACCCGGCCCTTCGTGTCGTCGCGGCCCTCCTCGCGGGGGATGCGTCCGACGACGTCGAGCGCCAAGCGGCCCGCTTCTTCGTCCTCGGCGACGGCGGCGTAGTCCCCGAGCGTATGCGCCAGGATGTGCGCCCACTCGGCGCCGTCGCCTTCGGGTCCTTCGTCGACGGCGGCCTGAAGGATGGGGAGCCCGGAGCCGCCGGCGGCGCGCTCCACGTGGCTGTGGGCCCGCACAATCCGCAACGCGTGGCGCACCTCGTGGATGTGGGTCGTCCCAAGGGCGTCGAGAAGGCGACGCGCAGCCTCCGGGTCGCTGGCGGCGATGGCGCGGGTGCCGAGTTCGCCCAGGTGCGTTGCGGTGTCGGCATCCAGGTCGACCAGCCGCGCCAGGATGTCGGGCGCGTCATGCGGGAGAGGCGGGGCCTGGGTGAGCGCCTGGTGAAACTGCACCATGAGGCGCGCCGTCTCGGACCGAGCAAACGGATAGAAGGGTTCCATCGAGAGGAAGGCGGGTACCTCCTCGGACTGCGGCGAGGGCACGGGCGGCCCGAAGAGCGCGTCGGTTCAAAGCGTTGGCTGGCGCCCCCGGGCGTCCTTTTTATACAGCGAGTCATTGGCCGTCCGGCCTCGTCAAAGAGCCCGGTAGTGTAGTGGTCAATCATCTCGGCCTTTGGCGCGTCGCAGGCGCTGCCGGCGGCGCACGGACGCGAAGCCAGCCGAGGACAGCGGTTCGAATCCGCTCCGGGCTATCCGCTGCTCCCGTAGTCTAGCGGCCAAGGATCGAGGCCTTTCGAGCCTCTGGCGCGGGTTCGAATCCCGCCGGGAGCATTCTATTCTTTCCATTTAATAGAAGGCGAGAACATTACAAATTATTAAATAAAAATAGTGCGAACGGTAGGTTGTGCGCGCCCCAGCTGAGTTCCTGGTCACTCGCCACCTCATCACGCATCCGGACGACGGCCCCAGCGACATCGCGCGCCATGAACGGATCCATGTTCCGACGGCGAGCAACGCGTTGACGCGCATCCGAAACAAGCACGACTTGTGGACCGAAGCGCAACTGCTTGCGCACCTCCGCACGCTCGCCGAACGACCCAAATGGCGCACCCACGGCCTTCGGCTTCCGAATCCCCAGCGTTGGGTCGACAACTACGCTGGCCGCCACCTGATCAGCGGCGAACCGGCGGCCGTCCTCGACGGCTTCGACCTAATTCCCGAACGACACTTGGTCTACATCGAAGCCGACGCGGTGGATCAAGCCTTACAATTCGCCCTCGACGAGGGCGGGGCCCTGGCCCCCCGCAACCAGGCAAACCTCATCGTTAGGACGATGGATCCGTGGCTGTACGAGGAGCCGGAAGGGTACGCGGAACGCGGCCAGCGGTTGCTCGATTACGCCGACAGCAAACACGTCCAACTCCTGAGGGGGGTCAAGCGACTTGACTGAATTCTACCCGGAAGACCTCGTTCGACGGAGCCGCGAACTGTGGAAATCCGTCAACGCCTGGGGGCCGATGCGGGACGACGTGACCGCCCTGGGCGGCTGGGCCGTGTACGAGCTCGCCGATCCGAAGATGGCGCACCAGAGCAAGGACGTGGACTTGCTGTTCCACTCTCCGTCCGCGCTCGACGCGTTCCGCCAAATGATGCCCGGATGGCGCCTGGTCTGGAGACGGAAAGGAAGGACCGTGTTCAAAGACTGCCACTTCCAAGATGATCCGGAACGACGAATCATCGTCGACGTTTTCACGACCGACTCATCGATCGGCGCCAATCTCTTTGCGATGCAAAGCGGCACGAACGTAAAACCCGCGACGTACCACGGCTTCATCCCCGATCTCGGGTTCCTCCTGCTCGACAAGATCAATACGATACCGTTGCGCTCCGGCTGGGACGACCCGGAAGGCAAGCGCCTGAAGGACCTTCTCGACGTCAGACTGCTCGTCTATCACAACCGGGAAGGCAGATTGGCGGCCGAGCTTCGTGATCTCGTGCCGGCCGAGGCGCGAATCCGCGCCGCAGAATTCACCGGCGAACTGTCGGACGCTCACCCCGATTACCGCGAGGAGCTTGCGCAGGTGGACCGTTGGCTTCGACAGGGCTAGTTGTCTACTGGTAGACTCGCGATGAATTCCCGCCGGTGGCATTCCCGCGACGCTCAGCGCTGAGTCGGCCAACCGAATGCTTCATCCAACGGCCGCGCATCCCCGAGACTGGGCGGCAGCATGCTAGCTAGCGGTGCGTCCTGGATCATTGAGCTGGAGAAGGCCGTCGACAAAATTGGGGACCAGGATGCCCCCCGTTTCCATGAACTCTTCAACTCGCAAGACGTCAGCATTGAGATCTACGCGCCGCGCGACCGGGACCGCCAAGAGCCACATGACCGCGACGAACTGTACTTCGTCGGGCAGGGGACCGCGTGGTTCTGGGACGGAAAGCATCGCGCGCCCTGCGCGCCGGGCACCGCAATCTTCGTTCCGGCCGGCCAGCCACATCGCTTCGAAGAATTCTCAGACGACTTTGCGACATGGGTCGTATTCTTCGGCAAGAAGAATCCACGATGACCCCACTGGGGTCCCCGCGGCGAGGACGGGTCGCACGGTCCGCTCTCGCGGGCCCAAGGCGAAACGTGCGTCGCACCGGGGCCTACGCCGTCGCCATCTGCTTGCCCAGCGCGGCCGCCCGGTTCGCCACGGCTCGTTCCTGGAGCGCGTCCTGGGTGGCCTTCGCGTTCTCCTTTTTGCCGGCCCACGCTTGGAGCGCCGGCTGCTGGAGCGCCCGGCCGTAGCTGAAGCTCAGCTTCCACGGCACGTCACCGAGCGTGTTCATGATCCGCAAGTGCTCGGTCGCCTCTTCAGGACTCTGGCCGCCGGAGAGGAACACGATCCCGGGCACGCTGGCCGGCACGCTGTCGAGCAGCACGTCGACGGTCCGTTCGGCGACCTCCTGCGGTCCGGCGCGGTCGCTCGCGTCGGCGCCGCTGACCACCATCGACGGTTTGAGCAGTGTGCCCGCAAGGAACACTTCCTGGTCGCGCAGCGCGGCGTACACCGTCTCGAGCGTGGAACGGGTGACGGCTTCGCACGTGTCGATGTCGTGGTCGCCGTCCATCAGGACCTCCGGCTCGACGATCGGGACCAGGCCCGCTTCTTGGCAGAGGGCGGCGTACCGGGCCAAGGCGTGCGCGTTGGCGCTGATGCACGCCATCGACGGGATGCCGTCGCCGATCGTGATGACGGCGCGCCACTTGGCGAACCGTGCGCCGAGATCCACGTACTCCTTGAGCCGCTCGCGCAGCCCGTCGAGGCCTTCGGTGACCTTCTCGCCAGGATGGTC
>CAZXJU010000192.1:0-215 GCA_964641035.1 uncultured Halobacteriales archaeon
GAGCGGACACGACGCGGTCGAACCCGGCATGGTCGTCGACGCGAAGGTCGACGTCGCGATGGCGCACGAGGCGTTGGCGCAACTCGTCAAGCCGTTCAAGCAGATGGGCGCCGCGAAGGTCTGGGACGCCAACCGCATCGTCGTGCCCATCGACCATTGGGTGCCGGCCAGTGACGAGAAGTCCGCCGGCCTGCACAAGGCGATCCGTGAGTTCG
>CAZXJU010000192.1:225-4153 GCA_964641035.1 uncultured Halobacteriales archaeon
GAATACGACATCCCCCACTTCTACGACGTCGGGAACCAAGGCATCTGCCACCAGATCCTCGCCGAGGAAGGCTTCGTCCTGCCCGGCGACCTGTGCGTCGGCACCGACAGCCACACGAACATGACCGGCGCCCTCGGCTCCTTCAGCGCGGGCATCGGCCCCACCGAGATGGCCGCCGTCTTCGCCACCGGCGAGATCTGGCTTCGCGTGCCGCCCAGCCTCAAGGTCCAGGTCGACGGCGACCTCAGCTTCCCCGTCGGAAGCAAAGACGTCGTCCTCAAGGTCATCGGCACCATCGGCGACGACGGCGCCCGCTACCAGGCCGTCGAATGGACCGGCACCGCCGTCCAGCAGATGGAGGTGTGGGAACGGTTGACGATGTCGAACATGACCACCGAGATGGGCGCCAAGGCCGGCATCGTGCCCCCCGACGAGAAGACCCTGGCGTACTTGCGCGCCACGCCGCTGCGCTCCGGCCGTCAAAGCGAACTCGAGACGTATGCGGACTTGGCCAGCGACGACGACGCCCACTACCGGGAGACCGTCACTATCGACGCGAACACGCTCGAACCGCAGGTCGCCGAACCGTGGAGCCCCGAGAACATCAAGCCCGTCAGCGAGGTCGAGGTCCCGCGCGTCGACCAGGTCTTCATCGGCTCATGCACCAACGCACGGCTGGAGGACATCCGGATCGTGGCGCACATGCTCAAAGGCAACCGCGTGAAGGCCGGCACCCGGCTCATGGTGTACCCGGCGTCCACGACGATCTACAAGCAATGCCTGCGCGAAGGCATCATCGACATCATCACGGAAGCCGGCGGCGTCTTCAACCCCTCCTCGTGCGGCGCCTGTTTCGGCGGCATGGGAGGCGTCCTCGCCCAAGGCGAGATCTGCGTCTCCACCTCGAACCGAAACTACGTCGGCCGCATGGGCCACTCGGAAAGCAAGTCCTACCTCGTCTCCCCGGCCACCGCGGCCGCCACGGCGATCGCCGGGCGCCTGGCGGACCCGCGCGAATATCTCGACGAGAACGACCGGACGCTTCCGGCGACGCCGCTCAAACTCGCCGCCGCATGACCGCGCCGACGACGACGGCCACGACCACCACGGCGAACGTGATGTCGGGCGACGATCCCCCGTCATCGTGGACGGCGGTCGGCCAACCCAACGGTACGCCGCCGAGCGCGCGGGCCGTCTGGTAGGCTGCGAACGCGGTCTCGAACGACCCGTCCTCCTGCTGAAACGACAGGAAGCATTCGAACGGCGTCTGTCCACCGGCACGCCACGCCTCCTGGGATTCGCCGGCCGCGTTCAACGCGCCGAGTGCGACGCTCGTGCTGGCCGCGCTGGCGGCGCCGCCGACGCCCGGCCAGCAGGCCGCGTGCTCTCCTTCCTGGATCTGCTGCGCGCGCAGGTACCCCAACCCGTCCTCGATGCTGGCCCGTTGCCGCACGTGGGGCGCCAGCGCCGTCACCGCCCACGCCGTCGTGTCGGGGTCCGGGTCCTGCCCGGCGGCCCACGACCATCCGCCGTCGTCGCCTTGCGCGGCGGCCAACGCGCCGACGGTGTCGACGGCCGTGTCGTTGGTCAACCGGACCAGCTTGAACGCGAAGAGGACCCACGCGTCGGCGACGGGGGAGCCGTACCCGTCGGGCCCCATGTGTCCCGCCACGTCCGCCACGAGGTCCCGTTCGGTCCCGTCGGCGGGGACGGCGCGTGGATCGACGCCGGCGCCTTCGAGGGCCAGGATCGTCATGGCCAGCGAGGGCCCCGGCCCGACTGCGGTCACGTCGTCCCAGTCCTCCGGATGGGCGAGGATCCAGGATGCGACGGAACGGTCCTCGGCCGGCCAGGACGCGGCGGACACGCCGAGCGCCGCGATGCCGATTGCGTCGCGTACGGCCTTGGCCGTCGTGCAGTCGGCGTCCGGCTCGTACGAACACGTGTTGTCGGCCCACCACGTGAGGAACGGTTCCACGACGGCCTCGTCGGCCGCGGTGGCCTGCTCCTGGTGCGAGGAGCCGGCGGCGGCCATGGAACCGACGAGGATGAGGGTCACCAGCGACGCGAACGCGGCGGGGACGCGACTCGGGCGGGGCATCGGGCGCCCTCGACGAGGCGGCGCTATTAAAGGGTGCTTGGAATCGTGAAACGGCGCTTTCGCCGGGTGGAACGCGTCTTGCCGCGCAAGTCTTAATGGGGCCGGCCCGCTGGTGAAGGCGATGCAGACGGCGTTCACGGGAAAGGCGTGGGTCTTCGGCGACTCGATCGACACCGACATGATCACGCCCGGCAAGTACCTGGCCATCATCGACCCGAAGGGGCTAGCGGAGCATCTTCTGGAGGGAAAGGACCCGGAGTTCTCGAAGAAGGTCCAGCCGGGCGACATCATCGTCGCCGGGGAGAATTTCGGGTGCGGTTCGAGCCGGGAGCACGCGGTGGCCGCCATGAAGGGGGCCGAGGTGGCGTGCGTCGTGGCGGAGTCGTTCGCGCGGATCTTCTACCGGAACGCGCTGAACCTGGCGTTGCCGGTGCTGGAGGTCCCCGATGTCGGCTCGCGCGTCGACGAGGGCGACGAGATCACGGTGGACCTCGAGGCCGGCACGGTGACGAACCAGCGGACGGGCGAGACGCTCAAGGGCACGCCGTTGACGGAGAAGGCCGTCGAGCTCTTGGAGGCCGGCGGACTCATCAACATCGTCAAGCGGAAGCTTGGGACGGCGTAACCCAATCTTACTCGCGGGCCGTCAGTTCGACGAGCACGTCGACGTTGCCGACGCCCATGATCTCGACGGTCCAGTCGCCGGTGACGGCGCCGAAGGACACCTGGATCTCCTCAAGCGTGTCGCCGGTCGTGTTGCAGGCGGCGGACCGCTTGGTGAGCGGGTAGGCGTGCGTGGTGCCGTTGGGGCCGGTGAAGACGACGCTGGGTCCTTCCTGGTCCGCGTTGGGTTGCAGCGTGCTGCATACTTCGCGCGGCATGACGTCGATGCCGCCATTGAGCGTCCCGGCGCCGGCGGGCACGGAGAACGGGTTCGCGGCGGCCTGCTGGACGTCGTACTGCATCGTGGTGTTGAGGACCTCGGTGGCCTGGAACGGTTCGGGTTCCGGGTCGGGGTCGTCCGGCGGTTGGGCCGGTGGTTGCGTGGTCTGGACGGGGTCTTGCGTTTCTTGGTCCGGTTCGTCGGCGCCGCCGGCGCAGCCGGCGAGGGCGGCGGCCAGTAAGGCCGCGGCGAACAGGATGACGTTGGTGCGCATGTGTGGGTCCCTCGTCTCCTTCTTGGCGGCGCGTGATACATAAGGGACGGGGGAAGGCAGGAGTTCCCGTTCGGCCGTTTCGGCCGTGGCGCCTTCAAGATCCGGGCGCCGGGATCTCTTGGAAGGCCCGCGCGGCCCCGAAGATCGCGTGGTCCGTGCCTCCGGACCCATCGGGGGTGATGCCGGCGTAGTTTCCGGCGTACTCCCACACCCCCGGAGGCGGCTCGACGAGGACGAATTCCGCGTCGACACCCTCGGGACATTCGCCGGACGCCTCGTGGCCCTCCTCGTGCGGAGACAACGAGTTGACCGGCGTGAACGAAACCTGCCATCCGCCGGCGGTCGCCTCGGGGCACGTGACGTTGTACCGCAGGACGAGCTCCTGCGTCCCGTTGGGAACCATGAAGTCCTCAAACGACGGGCCGCCTCCGCCAATCGCGCTGAACAGCTCCTCGAACGTCGCCCGTACGACGGGGCCGGTGAAATTCTCGCCCCAATCCGACAGCGTCAGGGTGAACATGGCGGCGCCGGCCTCGTCGAAGAAGTTGACGTGGCCGAAGAAGCCGGCCTCGGGCCGGTACGAGTAGTCGACGCGGACCACGTCGCCGGCGCTCGCCGTCAACCGCCGGAAGTCCTCTCGCTCCTCGACGACGCGCACCGTCCGCGTCTC
>CAZXJU010000193.1:0-4150 GCA_964641035.1 uncultured Halobacteriales archaeon
GGGAGTTCGCGCAGAAGGACCTGGCGGACGACGCGACGCCGATGGACCGGGATCAGTCGTACCGTCGGGACCATGTCGAAGCGATGGCGCCGTTGGGCCTCCTGGGATTGTTGCTGCCCGAGGAGGCGGGCGGCGCCGGCACCGACACGTTGAGTTACTTGTTGGCCGCGGAGGAGGTGGCGCGCGTCAGCGGGACGGACGCCACCGTGTTGGTGCTGACGAACAGCCTGGTGACGTACCTGCTGCACGGCCACGGCAGCGACGAGCAGAAGGAGACGCTGCTTGCGCCCGTACTTCAGGGGAAACGCCTCGTTTCCGTGGCCATTGCCGAGGAGGCGTCCGGTGCGTCATACGAGCGCGTCGTGACGCAGCTGGCGCCGGCCGAGGACGGCTACCGGTTGCGCGGCAGCAAAAGCTTCGTGGCGATGGCCCCCCTGGCCGAGACGATCGCCGTCCTCGCCCAGACGCCGGACGGTCCCACCTTGGTGACGGTCCCTTCGGATGCCGAAGGCGTCCACGCGGCCGACCCTGCACAGAAGCTGGGCCTGCGCGGCCTGCCGCTGACCGATATTTACCTGAACCGGGTCCCCGTGCCGGCCGACGCCGTGGTGGGTAGCCCGGGCGCCGCGTTGGATATCCTCGAGGAGCCGCTGCATCTGGCGCGACTCGGCGTGACGGCGTCGCTCGTCGGCCTGACGCAGGCATGCCTGGACGCGACGATCGAGTTCGCGCAGGACCGCAAACAGTTCGGCCAACCGATCGCCCGCTTCGGAGCGGTCCGCGGCATGATCGCCGACGTGCAGGCCGAACTCGAGGCAGCGCGTGCCACGGCGTACGGCGCCGCCGCGTTGCGCGACGCGGGCAAGGAGTACGAAGAGGAAGTGTACGAGTCGCGCCTGTTGGCGCACCGGATCGCCGTGAAGGGAAGCCGAATCGCCCACAAGATCCATGGCGGCGCCGGATTCATGCGCGACCTGCCGCTGGAGCGGTTCTCCCGCGACATTCGGACGCTGATGCACCTGTGGGACGCGCAGGACGTGACGCGGTCGCATCTGGCGCGGACGCTGCTTGGATGACGACGTCTGGTTCACAGATTACCCAACACGGTTTAACTATCCAAATCTTGTTCTAGTTCAGGCCTCTATCGCCGGGCCTGGCGACGGCCGGATCGTACAGGCGCCGAATGGGCTTGCGTCTCTTAGGGGGGATTCCGTCGTCCTCCTCGATTGGAGCCTGGCGGCTGTGCCGATTTCTTGACCAACTGGGTCACTCAATTCGTATAGGCGATTTCGAATCATGTGCAAAATCGGTTATAATGGAATGTCAGCGTATTTTGTTGATGGTGAAACACCCGATGCAACCACCGACAGGAAAGCCGAAGCGGTTCGGCGTTCCCGCGGCCGTCTCGGGCCTACTCGCGCTGGCGTTGATGCTGGCAGGGTGCACAGGCCCCGGAGGCGCCTTCGAGGGCGACGACAACCAACCGCCGAACGCCGAATTGTCTGCGTCCACCGACGTGGCGTGGACCGACGAACAAGTCACGTTCGACGGCACCGAAAGCGGCGATGAAGATGGCAATGTGACCGAGTGGCACTTCTCGTTCGGAGACGGCACCGAGATGACCGTCAACGACGAAAATGACGCCGAAGTGGAACACGTGTACCGCCACGGCGGTGAATTCGTCGCCACTCTGACCGTCCGCGACGACGGCGGAGAACAGGCCGGCGAAGAAGTGGACACGGACAGCGTCGAGGTCGCCATCAACGAACGGCAACAACTCGTGGGCCAGGTCATCTATGCATCCCCGGCCAACGATTCGGCGACGGCAAAGTACACGCAGCAGATGGACGCCTACGAAGGCGTCGACCGGTTCGAGCTGGAGCTTACGGTCGAGAGCGGCATCCCGGCCGGCGCCAGCGAGATCACCGTACGCGTCGTCGACCCGACCGGCGAGACCGTGGCGGAAGACTCCGTGACCGTCAACGCGGGCGAAAACGAGACGCTGACCCTCGGTGAGGCAATCACCGACGAGGGCGCCTACGACGTCGTTGTCGAGGCGGAAAGCGGCGGCGCCAACGTGCAGGGCGAATTCCGCACCTACTACGACGCGGACTTCGTGGTCTAGGCCGAACCGCCTCCTCTCTCCCCTTTTTCCCGTTTTTCCCCTTTCGATTAACGGAGCCATCCAATCTTCCTTTTAAGCTGCCGTGCGAAGGTAGGATTAGGTGACCCACACCATGACAGAACAAGAAATCCGGAGTGTCCGGAGAACGGAGCGCCTGGTCCACGCGTTGTCGTTGGCTACCCTGGCGGCGTTCTTCGTCCACGGCATGGTCTTCTTCGCGTAGTCCCAGCCGCGACTCCCTCGCCCAGGAGGGGCAACCCTCCTGGGCTCCCTCCGTACACCCCACGCAAGCCCAGGCCCGAAACTCCCCTAACGGTTTCACTCTCCTACCAAACTCGTCAAATAGGGAATGGCAGCCATTTAGAATCCAGAGGCGACCACGATGAGCGAACACGGACCCCGAATTGCCCGCGGAACCGAACTGGTGGTCTGGATCGTCGCCGTGATCACGCTCAGCCTCTTCTTTCTGGCGGGCCTTTTGACCGGCAACGCCTGATCACGCGGTCGCCTTCGCCTGGGCCTTCGTCGGCTTCGGCTCCGAGTACATCGATTCGATCAGGTCGCCGTACACGTCGTTGATGACGCGGCGCTTTACCTTGAGCGTGGGCGTCAATTCCCCGTCCTCGAGCGTCAACTCCTTCGGCAGGACGCGGAACTTCTTGATCTGCTCATAGCGCGCCAGGTCCTCGTTGACGCGTTCCACGGCCTCCCCGAAGTAGGAGACGATCTCCGGGTCCTTCGTCAGGGCCGCGTCGTCCGCCGCCTCGATCCCCTTCTCCTTGGCGACCTCACGAAGCTTCTCGAGGTCCGGGCTCAGCAGGCAGCTGATGTACTTTCGGTTGTCCCCGATCAGGACCGCCATGCCGATGCCGGGCTGCGTCTTCAACAGGTTCTCGATCGGTTGAGGCGCCACGTTCTTGCCGTTGCTCATCACGATCAGCTCCTTCTTCCGGTCCGTCACGAAGAGGAAACCGTCCTCGTCAATATGGCCGACGTCGCCGGTCATGAAGTAGCCGTCTTTGGTGAACGTGGCCTTCGTCTCTTCGGGCCGTCCGTGGTACCCCTTGAAGATCATCGGGCCTTTGGCGAGGATTTCGCCGTCACCCGCGATCTTGATCTCCGCGCCCGGGATCGGTTTGCCGACCGAGCCGATGCGCATATCATCGAACGTGTTGGCGGCGAGGACCGGTGACGTCTCCGTCAACCCGTATCCTTGCAGGATCGGGATGTTGACCGCAGTGAAGAACTCGGCGATCTCCCGCGCCAACGGGGCTCCGCCGGAGACGAAGAACTGCAATCGTCCACCGGTGCGGTCCCGGATCTTCGAGAACACCAGCTTGTCGGCGCGTTTGAACTTTCTTTCGGTGCTGGGGTTCGTGACCTTCAGGTTGTACTTCTCGTGCAGGTATTCCTTGCCGACGCCGAGCGCCCAGTTGAAGATCTTGCGTTTGAGCCACGAGTCGTTCTCGACCTTCTCGGTGATTCGTGCGTACAGCTTCTCGTAGAGGCGGGGCACGCTCAGCATCACGTGCGGCCGGACCTCGAGCATGTTCTCCGGCAGCTTCTCAATGCTTTCGGCGTAGGCGATGGTCACGCCGGCGCGGACCATGGTGAAATGGCCGCCCATGCGTTCGAAGACGTGGCTCAACGGCAGGAAACTCAGGGCGGTCATGCCATGTTCGATGGGAATGACGTCCAGGACGGCCAGCACGTTGGACGCGATGTTGTTGTGCGTCAGGATGGCGCCTTTCGGGTCGCCCGTCGTGCCGCTCGTGTAGACGATGGAGGCCCAGTCGTCCGGTTTCACGGCCCCAGCCCGCTCGAGCACGACGTCTGGGTGGGCCTTGGCGTGCTCCTTCCCTTCGCGGACGAGGTCCTGGAAGAGCATCTCGCCCGCCTCGAGCGTCTTTTCGAAGATCTCCTCGATGACGATGACTTGGCTCAGGTGCGGCAGGCGCTTGCGTACCTTCCGGATCTTGTTGAGGTGGTCCGCGGTTTCGACGATGACGACTCGCGATTCGCTGT